>JBGCES010000818.1:0-4788 GCA_045106545.1 Saprospiraceae bacterium | reverse complement strand
CATTTACTATTTTCGATGGTGTCATTATTTTGTTTTTTAATGGTGGCTAACGATTGTTGTACATTTGTTCTCGCCCGACCGCAGGGGGTGGTAAAAATAGATGCTTGATTAGGCTTTCTATTTTATTTTTCCAATTTATTTCTTGTCCAACTTCGAAGATTTATTCTTCCTCTTGTTCTATCGTGAGGCGACATATCAATTGGCACTTCTTCACCTTCATAAATATCAAAATCTAAACACATCTTCATTTTGCCAGAAATCGTTGCATCTATTACAGTTTCGTCCTTCATCTTTACCTTAAAGGAGGTTTTGTCAACAATTTTAATAATAGTTCCTTTTGTTACAATGAGATTATTCATTTTTGTTTAATTTTCTATTAGAAGGTCAAAATTATTCATTCTTAATTTACCCGAAATTGAAGTTATAGTCAATTTATCGCCTAACGAATCTCTGATAGAATAAATTCCCGAATCAGATTTATCTTCTACTTTTCCTTTTCTCAATGTGAATCCTTTCACGCTCCTTCTAAGTTTATTTTTCTTTTTTAGTGAAGCCTAGCTTGTATACATCAACGCTCTCGTTGAGATACTCACTACCCAAAAATCGTTATATAAATCAATATAACCCATCTCCTCCCTAACGTAAACACTAAGCTAAGTCAAAATTCTAAACCATCAAAAAAGCCCCATTATATAATTAACGAAAATTCTCACTCCAAAAAGGGGACACTCCCCCACTCCTTCACACCTCACCATTGACAATCTATTTGTTTAACCGGTGAGTCCGCCTTTTCTCTCTCCAGCATTAACCGCTCGCCACAGTTCATATTCCTAATGAAAAGATTATACTGTTTCTTATTTATGGTGTTGAGTTTGACGACCGTTTTTGCGGGTAACGGAACGATTGCCGTCGCGCCCGCCAATCCCCACGGCATTCGTGGTGTGATGAATTTTACTATCAATTTTCGTTATCTACCGACCGATGCAGAGGTGAATAATCTCATTGGCGAAATCGAAACGGCTAATGATATTCTTTGTGATGCGACTGATGGACAAGTCGTTTTTGGTAATGTAACCATCACCACAGGTACGACCAACGAAGATGCAGCAGATATTTGGGTGCCTATTTTCTCCTCACGTTCTTATGCCGCAATTGATGGGCTAAACACAGCGGGTTCACACATTACCTTGTTCCGCGACGATCTCGACGGTCGTACGATTGCCCACGAATTAGGGCATTTGGCTTACGGTATCCATGACGAATATGGTGAAAATTGTCGTTCGGGTGGTTGTGGTATCGGCGCATGTATTTTAGGTAGTGAAGACGCGAACAACACCTCCTTGATGGATAATTACTGGCAGCTAAGTGACTTCTCTGAGTTTTGTACTGCCGCCAATCACGACCAAGCGCGTGGCAATAGCGGTAGTTGTAATACGCCAGCTTCTTGCGCGGATGAAGATGAATGTGACAATGGTTTTTACTGTCCTGGTTTTAATACCAATACAGGCAATTATGAAAGTACGATTCAACAACTCGCTTATAATCAATCGGGTTGGGATCGTATGGTAGAAATCGTGAATAATCGCTACGGTATTGGCATGGCTGCCCCCGCCAATGTAACCGCAGCGCAACCTGGATTTTGTGATTTCTTTTTAGATATTGATAATGAAGCAAATTCGACTGATTTGGCAGTATTAGTAATGGATGTATCAGGAAGTATGGCAATCAAAGATGCGCCTATCCCAAGTGCAAATAGCGAAGCCGACCGCTTAGAATATGCTAAGAAAGCGGCAGAGATTTTTGTAAATTTAAATGCTTCTCGCGGTGATTTAAATCTAGGTGTGGTTGATTTCAATGATATAGCCAATCGCACCCACAATATGGAAATATTAGATTTTGGTAACGACCAAGATTTTATCAGTGATATTAATGGATTAGCTTCTGGCGGAAGTACCGCAATTGGTAACGGTCTGATGGAAGCACGTTTTATGATGGAAGGTCAGGAAGGTACAAATCCGACAATTTTCCTTCTTTCTGATGGCGAAAGTAACGTTGGACTCGATCCTATTACCACCGCTGATTTGTTACAATCACAGGGTTATCGAGTATTTACTATTCCAGTAGGAAATGGCGCGGATCGCACAACGTTATCCGAAATTGCGATGACGACGGGCGGTGAAATGGCGGATGCACACGGTGGCGACGACTTACTACCTATCTACGCCGAAATGGCGGCAAAACATCGCGGTAATTCGTTGGTTTTACCTCGTTTAGAATATAGTGTTTGTGATGCAAATGGCGAACATTGTCCCAGTGAAGGCAATCAACAACCAGAAGAATCATTTATTTTTCCGGTGGAAAAAAATGCCAAAGAACTCGTGTTAATCTTAACGAATCGCAATCCAATTATTCAAGATTGGCAGCCTACTTTTGAGTTACAAAACACGGTAACTGGACAGGTTTTCACCGAAAAAGATAAGCAATTTTTAACCGACGATATTTTTTATAAAATCTTCCGCGTTCCTACGCCTGATCCTTACGATTGGAAGCTTGTTGTTAAAACCAGAAGTACCAATGCTGCAAATTATGGACACATACTTGCCTACGTAGAAAACCCTAATCCAGACTTGTTCGTGGATTGTGAGCCACGGATTGTTCCTAAAGGCGAAAAAACTATCATCAACGCTAAGGCGCTATTTGTCAGCGACTTAGACGATTCAAAAGTGCAATATACAGGTTACGTCACGCGTCCTGATGGTTCGGTAGTGCCAATTAACTTTAGTAGCGATTGGTTAGAAAATAAAACTTCTGCGCCTTTCGGAAATATGCTCGGTCGCGGTATTTACGAAGTACGTGTACGGGCGCAAGTAGCTGATGGTTCACCGCTTTTAGAAGGCGAAAGTATCATGAATGGTGACCCTGTTCCTCCCGTTGACGTAACTGGTTTTGAGCGCTTTGCAACGACCTCGTTTTTCTATGACACGCCTGATTTCGGCGAATGCCAAGACAACGATTGTGATGGTGATAAAATCCCGAACGACCAAGAAGATGAAACTTGTCCTGATTGTGATGGTGATGGTATTCCAAATAGCCGCGACGAAGATTCGGATGGCGATGATATTCCAGACATTGAAGAAGGAACAGGTGACCGTAATCAGAATGGGAAACCTGATTATTTAGACCCTGCGATTAATTACTGCAATGAACAAATGGAACTCAAAACGGATGTATATGAACCAGATTGTAATCAAGCTAACGGTACGATTGTCGCTTACGTCGAAAATGGTTCAGGTGCATATTCCTATGATTGGTCGCACGATCCTAACTTAAATTCTGAAAAAGCGACTGATTTACCGGCTGGCGTTTATTGGGTCAAAATCACGGATTTACAATATAACTGTCAGTTAGGCATCTATATCATCTTGGATGATAATTGTCTCGAATATCCTGGAATTAATTGCGCGAATGCGATTGACGTAGATTTTGGTGAAGAATATCGTTACAATTTAACGAATTTTAATGACCGCTGGAGTGATTATAACTGTACCGAACGTTCGACAAAAGGTAACGAAATGCTCTTCCGCATTGATATGGAATCGGCGGGCACTTTAGATTTAAAATTAGAAAACGAGTCAGGTGGGAATTCTAAATTCAATATGTACTTACTCGATGATTGTAGCTCATCGGCTTGTATTGATTTGACCCAAAAAGCAGAATTACCTGCTGGTACATACTACGTCGTGATTGAAGATACCAGCTTTAGTGGTGGTGACTTTTCGTTCTCTGCTAGTGCTCAGGCTGCCTTACCACTGACTTGGTTATCCGTCACTGGAAAAGCGACGAAAATGGGGAACAAGATCGAATGGGAAGTTGCAGAGCAAGTAGGCATTTCACACTACATCATCGAACGACAGCCAACTGATAATCAACGATTTGAAAACATCGGAAAAGTAGGGGCGCAATCGCGTAATGCCAACTATACATTCATGGACGATCAGCCGACCGCGAGTAATTTATACCGCATCAAAGCCGTAGAATTATCAGGTGCAGAACGCTTATCAAATACTGTTTATTTGGAAGAGCGACTAGACATTTCTAATGCCTTGACGATAGCTCCTGTACCCGCTAGTTCGGATGTGCAATTGAGATTTAATTCGCAACTATCTCAATCGATGATGATTCAGGTCACCGACATTACAGGAAAAATAATCTTACAACGCTCCACAGTAGTAACTGCTGGTCAGCAAGTACTTGACTTGGATGTACATCATTTTGAAAATGGAATCTATTTGGTTCAATTGCGCCAAGCAGATGGGCAGGTAATGACAAAGCGGATGGTGATCCAACGGTAATTGATCAATCAGGAATTCAGCTATTTACAATAACTAAGTAAATCTGACCATGCTAAACATGGAGTATTCTAGAATTTGGAATGCTCTATGTTTAGTTTTTTAATTTAACTCTTTTTCAATTTTCATATTAAGTTTATTAACTAATGCGGTTTCATCGTGGCTGATGAGTAGTTTAACCAAACCTTCTTTTATATTTTTAGGTAATGTTGGTCTGTCGATTAAATCTTCCACTAATGGTAACCAAACTGATTTTTCTTTACCAGCCTTGATGAGATAATTTATGTACCTCCTTTGCCAGTGAACCTGTTTGGGTTCAATTTCTAATACACACTCTATCCGATCTGCGGCATCTTCCCATTGACGAAGGGATACAAAAAAATCAGCTTCTAATAAGAACATCCTCTTTACCTGTGCGGTCAATTTTTTCAGGTACTCA
>JBGCES010000817.1:0-12213 GCA_045106545.1 Saprospiraceae bacterium | reverse complement strand
AGCGGGCTGTGATAGTACCATAACGCTTTCGCTAAACGTGATGGGTGCAACCTATAACCCTGCGGAGCAAACGATTTGTCAAGGCGAGAGAATTTTCTTCGGCTATCGAGAATTGAGAACGGCTGGTCGCTATTTAGATACGCTTACTTCCGTGATGACAGGTTGTGATAGCATTGTCCATCTAACATTGAATGTGCTAGATGCGCCAAACGAAAGTCTTACTGTAGATTTATGTGCTGGGGAAACGTTTGAATTGAATGGCGAAGTTTATGATAGAGGTGGTAATTACTCACAGTTTTTTACTGCTGTAAATGGCTGTGACTCCATCGTTAATTTACAAATCAATCTTACTCCCAATACTACTTTCGCAGAACAAATAACTATTTGTGCAGGCGAATCTTACCAAGTAGGTAACGAAGTTTATAATGAAACCGGAATGTACGAAACCGTGCTTTCCAATGCACAAAATTGTGATAGCTTACATCAATTATCGCTCTTTGTGTTACCTAGCTTTTCAGTAGAGTTAAATACTCAAATTTGTGCAGGCGAAGCTTACTTAATGGGGGAAACGGAATATACCGAGAGCGGGATTTACCAACAACAATTCATTGCTCAAAATGGCTGTGATTCACTCGTGAATTTAACTCTCGAAGTTGTAGATGGCTACGCGATAGAAACGCAAGCCGCTATTTGTGCAGGCGAATCTTACGAGTGGAATGGCGAAACTTATACCGAAAGTGGTGCTT
This sequence comes from Saprospiraceae bacterium, assembly GCA_045106545.1. Taxonomy (GTDB): domain Bacteria; phylum Bacteroidota; class Bacteroidia; order Chitinophagales; family Saprospiraceae; genus JBGCES01. The sequence continues at coordinate 11,467 of JBGCES010000817.1, read as the reverse complement.
ATCGCGATGAATTAACTGCCAGTAGTGGTTGCGATAGTTTGATCGCTTTAGTTTTAGAGATTTTACCTGTTTACGAAACCACGGCAGAACAGCAAATCTGCGCAGGGGAAAGTTTTGATTGGGAAGGTGAAACCTTAACCGCTGCGGGGGAATATACTAAAACCCTAACCGCAACCACAGGTTGTGATTCTACCGTTACGCTACAATTAGCTATTACCGAAAACGTTGAAAATCAGATATTTGCAAATATTTGTGCAGGGGAATCTTATGAATGGAATGGCACAACTTACGGGGAGGCAGGAACATACGAACAGACTTTTACTTCGGCTGCCAATTGCGATTCAACGGTTGCACTTATGTTGTTTATCATACCAGAACAACGCCAGCGGATTGATGCGACTACCTGCGAAGGTCATCCTTATCCTTTCGGTGACCAAATGCTTTGGACGCCAGGATTATACACGCGCACTTTTACTGCTGCAAGTGGTTGTGATAGTATAGTCGAGCTATTTTTAGCAATAGAACGCAATACGGCGACTATTGCTCAGCAGACGATTTGCGAAGGTGAAATGGTTGCTTTTGGAACACGCGAATTAAGAATAGCGGGAGAGTATATTGATACTTTAGTTGCCGCGAATGGTTGTGATAGCTTCGCTGTCATGCAACTAAGCGTCTTACCTGCACCCAATGCTTCAGAAAGTGCGACAATTTGTGAAGGTGAAAGTTATCGTTTTGATGGACAAGAATTGACCGAAAGTGGTACTTATGAACGTACTGTTAGTGCTGATAATGGCTGTAACGGCGTGATTACTTTAGCACTTGAAGTGCTCACCAACCCAGAGACTTTTTTACAACAACAAATCTGTCCCGACGATAGCTACTTTTTTAATAACGAAGAAGTAATCGAACGTGGAATTTATGAAATGGTGCTTCCTGCCGCGAATGGTTGTGACAGTATCGTTTATTTGGATTTAGAAATTTTGGAAGACGCAGTCGCTATTTTGAATCCGCAAATTTGTGCGGGCGATTCCTACCGCGCTGGGGATACTGAATTTAGCGAAAGCGGAACATTCACACTCAACCTAACCGCAGCAAACGGCTGTGATTCTACCTTAACCATCAACTTGGCAGTCCTTCCAAATATCATTAATGATATGTCAGTCAGCATTTGCGAAGGAGATTCTTATCAAGTCGGAGCGAATGAATATTCGGAAGCAGGCGTTTATCGAGATACCTTATCATCTGAAAATGGCTGTGATAGTATCGTGGTGTTAGGTTTGGAGGTATTACCTAGTCCGACGGTCAATGATGTACAAACTATTTGCAAAGGCGAAAGTTATTTGCTCAACGGGCGTGAATATACCGTAGCGGGAAATTATTTAGAACGGATGGAAACGGTGGCGGGCTGTGATTCGGTTGTTTATTTACAACTGACGGTATTGCCAGTGGAGGAAAGTTATTTGCCTGTTACCATCTGTGCTGGTGAGACTTATGCTTTAGGAAATCGGATCTACGATGCAGCGGGAACCTATATGGATACCTTGACGGCAAGTACGGGCTGCGATAGTGTTATTTTATTGGAAATCAGTGAGTTAGAAGTAGTTTATACTGCTCAGCAAGTGTCAATTTGTACGGGAGAAAATTATATTTTTAATAACGAAACGCTAACGGAGACTGGGATTTATACCCAACGCTATACCGCACAAAATGGCTGTGACTCCACGGTAGAATTGACGCTGGAAGTTTTTGAAAACATTGCGATTAATGTAAATCGAACGATTTGTGCAGGCGAAGCAATCGAAATAGCTGGAGTTGCTTATTCCGAGTCGGGTATTTACACCAATGAATTGCAAAATATAAACGGTTGTGATAGCATTGTTACTTTAGAATTACGCGTTTTGGAAACGGAAACTATCCGCGAAGTGGTAGAAATGTGTGCAGGAAGTAGTTATAAATTTTACGGCGAAGAATATACGAATTCAGGTACTTACGAAGTACGTATTCCTAACGAAAACGGCTGTGAAGACACGGCGATTTTGGTACTTACCGAATTGCCGGCGATTAATGAAACCGTTAGTGCGACGCTTTGTCAAGGTGATACTTATCGCTTCGGCGAAAACGAATTGAGTACCGCAGGCGTGTATTATGATACCTTAGTTTCTGTTAATTTTTGCGATAGCATTGTACAGTTACAGTTAAGCGTGAATGAACCTACCGAGCAATTGTTAAACCTTTCTATTTGTGAAGGCGATAGTATTTTAATTGCGGGTGCATACCGCATGGCAGCTGACTTTTTTGAAGAAAATCTAATAACCAGTTACGGTTGTGATAGTATCGTTTATACCCAACTAACGGTCGTTCCTAATATTGCAATTGAGGCTTACGGTGGCGAAATTTGTGCAGGCGATAGCATTCAGATCGGGGTGCAGGGCGCAAGCGAATACGAATGGTTTCCCAAAGAAGGTTTGAGCTGTACAGATTGTGCTGAACCCATGGTCGCGCCTACCGAAACGACGACTTATACGGTGCGCGTGCGGGGCTGCTTAGATGAAATCTTAGAGGAGCAAGTTACAGTTGTCGTTAAAGAAGCGTCACAATTATCAATTACGCCCGCTCAAGAAATCGTCTTTGGACAATCAGTTACGCTGGAAGTCTTTACGGACGCTTTTGATCCATTTATTTATTGGACGATTGATGACAAAATCTTCTGTTCCGAATGCGAAAGTATTACAGTCAGCCCACAAGAAAATGTAACCTATGTGGTAACGGTAGAAACTGAAGATGGCTGTGTTCTTCAAGAAGAAGTTGATGTTACCGTTCGTAAAAACTGTATCGAATCGGATTTCTTTATTCCCAATATGATTTCACCAAATGGTGATGGTGCGAATGATGAATTTTATATTGAAACGGATATTCCAAGCAATCTAAAACACCTACGGATCTATGATCGCTGGGGTGAAATGATGTTCGAAACCGATGATTGGGAGACACACTGGAATGGCAACTTTCGCGGTAAAGCCGTTAATCCAGGCGTTTACGTCTATTACCTCGAAGCTGTTTGTCCAAACAATGAACCCTTTAAAAAAGTCGGAAATATTACGGTTTTGAAATAGGTACGAATACAAGTTTAATCGTTGAACTGTTGATTGGTTTACCTATTCCAACCTGTTCGTTATCAACGAATTATAGAAATAGTTAAATCATTGCCAACTGTTGATTACACCTATCTTATTGCTTAGCTCGTAACGACTTTTATACTACTTTTTTACACTACGTTTTATGACTAGAACCTTTACATCCTTAATATTACTACTTTTTTCTTGGTCGCTCGCTGCCCAAGATATTCACTTCTCACACATTCACGCCTCACCAATGGCGATCAATCCTGCGATGGTGGGCGTTTTTGATGGTACGGCACGGGTAATTGGAAATTTCCGTAACCAATGGCAAGAGATAACTGCCGATTACCAGACTTTTATGGGATCAGTCGATTTCAAATTAGCTAAACTGGATCGAAATAGTACGCTCGGAATGGGCATTCGCGTTTCTTCGGATGTGGCGGGTGATTTGGACTTTACGACCAATTCTTTCCATATTGCGACTTCGTGGATGCAAGCGTTGAATAAAAAACGGAACAACTATCTGATCGCTAGTATTGAATTAGGACGTTATCGCAGTTTTTATGATATGTCAAAAATAATCGCACACGATTTTGAGCCGCTAGTGGAGCAAATAGGTGGTACGGATAATAGTTTTTACGATGCTAATATTGGTCTGATGTGGTATGGTGGAATTTTTCGACAGGACTACTTGTACCTCGGTGGTGCGATGTATCATGTTAATTCTCCCAATGTGTCATTTGTGGATGATACGGTAGAAGAAAAACTATATCGCCGCTTCGTGATCCACGGTGGAGCCAATTTTGCCAACGAGCGCGAAATTGCTTACATGCCTAGTTTTCTTTATATGTCGCAAGGACCGCACCGCGAGATGAATATTGGTACATTTGTACGTTATAATGGCGATGTAGCTTCGGCTGGTAGTGATTTCAAAGCTTCTATTATGCTAGGCGCGTGGTTGCGTTGGTACGTAGATTTAGATGGTTCGATTGGTAGTGATGCGATGATTGGCGTTATACGATATAACTTTGGTCCGATGTTTTTATCCTTTTCTTACGATATTAATATTTCAAATCTCGCACTTGCTAGTTTTGGTCGCGGTGGACCTGAATTTTCGGTGATTTATATGGTCGGTGGTGATTTTAGAAAAGATGACGGTTCGGGTAAACGTAAGAAACGTGGTGGAGCGATGAGTTGCCCACACTTTTAATATTAAATTTAGAAAATGACATAATTTTTGACGCAGATAGACGCAGATTTTTATGATTCAAATAGGTCTGATGCCGCTTAGAGACTAAAAGAGGAATAACATGTTATTTGAACCTCAAAAGCCGAAAGTACCGCAGTGTATTTTCGGCTTTTTGCTCTTGCTCGTCTAGCTGTATATGCTCTCAATTTATTATTCCACATTTATCATTCATCGTTTCTCATTTATTACTCCTATCTCTTCTCTGTTTTCTCAGCGTAAAATTCGCCTTTTTAGAAGCAACTTAACCCTAATCAAAGCTGTTGATAAATATTGAAAAGCGTAATTTTGCAAACTCAAACAAAAAATAGTTAGCTAAAAAGTGAAAGCTTCTTAGAGTTGGAATATGACAAACAAATTCTAACCTCCTCTAACTACTTTCTAACCATATTTTTATATGATCGAAACAGATATTTTAATTATTGGTGCAGGACCGTGTGGGTTGTTTACCGTTTTTGAAGCGGGATTATTAAAAATGAAGTGCCACTTAATTGATACATTACCACAGCCAGGTGGGCAGTTAACGGAAATATATCCGAAAAAACCCATTTATGATATTCCAGGCTATCCGAGTGTATTGGCGGGTGATTTGGTCGATAATTTGATGGAACAAATCAAGCCATTTAACCCTGGTTTTACGTTGGGAGAACGTGCGGAGACGATTGAAAAATTGGAAGATGGACGTTTTAAATTGGTGACCAATAAAGGTACGGAACACGTTGCGCCTGTGATTACTATCGCAGGTGGATTGGGCTGTTTCGAACCCCGTAAACCGCCTATTTCGAATATTACCGATTTTGAGGACAAAGGCGTAGAGTATATCATCAAAGACCCAGAATTTTATCGCGGTAAGCAAGTTGTCATTGCGGGTGGAGGCGATTCGGCACTGGATTGGACGATTTTTTTAGCAGATGTGGCTGACAGTGTAACCTTGGTACACCGCCGTAAAGGTTTTAGAGGTGCATTGGATAGCGTAGATAAAGTAATGGAATTGGATGCAGCGGGTAAGATTAAATTAGTAACCGAAGCACAAATAACTGGTCTAAATGGTAATGGCAAACTAAACGAAGTGGTTATTAAACACAAGACGGAAGGAGAATATACGCAGGCAACGGAGCACTTCATACCTTTGTTTGGGCTTTCGCCAAAACTTGGACCAATCGGTGAATGGGGATTGAATATCAATCGTTCGGCAGTAGAAGTAGATACTTTTGATTACGCTACGAATGTACCTGGTATTTACGCCATTGGCGATATTAATACTTATCCGGGCAAGTTAAAATTGATTCTTTGTGGTTTCCATGAAGCGACTTTAATGTGCCAATCTGCGTTTAAAGTTATCAACCCTGATAAAAAATTGTCCTTTAAATATACGACAGTTTCGGGAGTGACTGGATTAGAATAAGCACTGGATCATAGACATTCTTGTCTGTGTTTAATTATATATTTTATAACCTATTTTTTCACAGACAAGAAAGTCTGTGCTCCTAATATGGAAGATAATATCATCAAATTGACGGTTGTTGACCGCGAAGACGTAGTACACGAACTGGAAGCACCTACGGATATGAATATGAACTTAATGGAAATATTCAAAGCTTACGAGTTGCCCGTAGAAGGAACCTGTGGCGGCATGGCACTTTGCTCTACTTGTCACTGCTACGTAGAAAGCGATCATGAACTACCCGAACCTTCAGAGGACGAAGAAGACATGCTGGATCAAGCATTTTTTGTGGAAGATAATTCGCGCTTGGGTTGTCAAATTCGAATTACGGAAGAAATTGAAGGTATAAAAGTTAAACTCGCACCTACGGCTGGTTAGCGGAGCACTGGAGTACGGGTTTTCAACCAGTGATATAATTAAACGGCAGCAAACTCCACTCGGAATTTGCTGCCGTTTTTTTGTGAAAAACTGATTGTCAGTTAGTTAATGTATTGGATTGCATTGTATTATGACGCTCGTGCAACTCAAAACGCCTAACTATTAATCAATGATGTACCAATTGATGGCGTTTTTCTAAAATCTCCTCATCCAATAACGCCTCTTCATATTCTATCTCACACTTACTGCCTTCAATTTTATCGTGGATCACCTTCACGCAAGTTTCAAAGCAATCAAAACAATCTTGTTCTTTAATGACATTTGGAATAATGCGTAGCTTTTTCAGACTCTCAATTACCTGTGGATTAGCATCAGTAATATAGACTTGAATGCCGCGTTCGTGCCAATCTTCGATGACTGTTTCTAAAGTTACAATTCCGCTTTGATCCAAAAACGGAATTTGTTTCATGCGTAGAATCATCGCGATCACGTCCTCGATCTCTTCACAGTGCTGTTTGAACGAATCCGTTGAACCAAAAAATAGTGGGCCTTCTAAATCATGTACGTAAATGTGATCTGATAATTCGGCTGGTAAATAATTATCTTGAATAACGCTGTGTAAACACTTTGAACATTGAGTTTCGGTAACGTTCTGCACCATGCGTCCGATAAATAAAATCGCAGAAAACGCAAATCCAATCGCTACGGCATCCAATAAGTTATCAAATAAAGTCACGGCAAGTACAATTGCCCACACAAAAGCATCTTGCTTTGGTACTTTTAGCAACATCTTAATGCCTTTATAATCAATAATTCCTACTCCAATCGTAATTAGAATACCTGCTAAAACGGACATTGGAATGTATTGTACATATTCCGAAGTGCCGACTACGATTAGTAATAAAAATACGCCTTTTAATATACCAGATAACTTAGAAGTTGCTCCTGCTTTGATATTAGTGACCGTTCCCATTGTCGCCCCTGCGCCCGGAATACCACCAAACAAGCCAACGACCATATTACCGATGCCTTGCCCAATCACCGTCCAGCGGCTATTGTGTTTCGTTTTGGTAACATTATCTGCAACCACGGATGTAAGCAAAGAATCAATTACGCCTAATCCACCCAACATGATAGCAGGACGAATCATGTAAGACAAGTCTTCACTTTTTAATAAAAATAATTCATTTAAATGTAGTGTAGGTAATTCAGTTGGGATAGCGCCAATAACAGGAACGTCTAACCCAAAGATTATAGATGCTAAAGTGCCAGCAATTAAAGCAACTAAAATAGAAGGAATTTTGGTCGTAATTTTTGGTAGCAAATAAATAGTAGCTACCGTAAGTGAACCCAGTATCAGCGCTTGCCAGTTAAGCTGCGCCAGCGGTTTATCTAAAGTAGTAATGATATTCAAAAAGCCTCTTGGCGAATCGTGTCCCAGCATCGGAAAAAGCTGTACCGAAATAATAATCACTCCAATTCCAGCCATAAAACCCGAAAGGACGGGATAAGGCATAAACTTGACATATTTTCCTAAGTCAAAAATTCCGAATACTAATTCAAAGATTCCTGCTAAGACAAATGTTCCGACGATCAGTGGCCAAGCATTTTGTAGATCACCACCTGCATTAGCTAATCCCATCGATACTACGGTAGCAGCTACTACAGTCATTGGACCCGTCGGATCACTGATTAAGGTTTTCGTTCCACCAAAAAGAGAAGCTACAAATGCCAGAATAATTGCTGTGTAAATACCTGCCTGTGGCCCTAAACCAGATTGTACACCAAATGCTAATCCCATCGGTAAACCGATAATAGCGGCTAATAATGCGCCACTTGCATCGGCGCGGAAGGTTTTTTGATAAGTTGAAAATTGTTGTTGAAAATTCATGTGAATATGGATTGCACAGCGCTACCATCCGTATTTGTACTCGCCTTTGAATAAAGTACAATACATAATATGACTACAATTATCAGGGAGTGATAAAAGTAGGAGCGAAGTGATAAATGTTAAGTAGATTGATAGCGTTAGAAGCTTGATAATCAATAGATTATTCAAGGTGTGCTTCTAAATGCTAACGTTTATCTATTGAATAAATAAACGAACTGACGCTTTGGCGTAGGAGATTAGGCACGTCGAAGTAATGAATTAATTCGACAACACTTAATACATCGTTGCGTACAAATGTCACAATCAAAAAAGATAAAATATAATTAGAGTAGAATACGCTGCTGTTACGCGCGGATAAGGAGAGGTTTAAATGCGGTAATCTTCGTAGAGAACGTAGTAGGGGAGATGGGTAGCGAATTTACTACCAGGCTGAGCAGAGGAACAGTATGCGTGTGCAACTAAAGTGATAGCTACCGTTAAATCAGAAGACTCTGATTGTCCGTCCGCGTCTTTGTCTTTAGTGTCTAATTCATCGGTCTCCTTTTCTTTTGGAAACTCCGGAAGTTCTGTATCTCCCGTAGAATTTGATGAGTGACTCGGACTTGACCAGTAAGCGGTATGCTGTTCTGTTTGGTCAAATCCACTAAAGTGCTCAGCCGAAATGTGTTGCTCGGATACGCTGAATCCTGCTACAAAAAGTAGCAATGTCATGCACCAAGTTGAATAAACAAATTTCATCTGAGATTAAAATTTTTTTATAAATCAGAAACAAATGTAGTACTAACTTTTAGTTTTATCCATATTTTTTATGGAAAAACGATGCAAAGGATAATTTTTTAAACTTACTGCAACGTTTCCTGACCTAGCCTGTTATCTTTGTCTGTGGACAGTTAGTAACTTTGACAAAATAACTCTGCTGTTTTTAAGTTGATAGTTTTTCTAAATGGATAGGTTTTATTTGGCAAATTATTAACTTAAAAACTCAAATAGCGGAGGTGTTTTATCATCAATACTTAGAATGTATTTTGCGATAGAATCAAACGATTTTTCTACATTTGAGGAAAGATTTGATCCAGAAACAAATAATCAGTAATTAAACAACCTCTTACTAAAACATACCAATGTACGATACTGAACAAAAAGAAAATAATTTTCCAAAATGGTACATTTGGATGCCACTGCTGTTAGGTATGGCAACGGTTTTTGGAATCTTGATTGGTACTAAACTGCCAAGTAATGCTCCCGCAATCGTGGTAGAATCAAATGGGCAACAAGATGTAAATCCTTTGGGGCAAGGAAAAGTAGAGGAGTTATTACGCTATATTGAGGCAAAATACGTGGATGATGTAGATCGGGATGCTTTGGTCAATGAAGCCATTGAAAATATTATTAAACAGCTCGATCCACATTCTAATTATATTTCAGCAGAACAATTACGGGAAGTTAACGAGCAATTAGAAGGTAACTTCGAAGGTATCGGTATTGAATTTCTAATCTTGGATGATACGATTACCGTCGTTTCGCCCCTTTCTGGTGGTCCTTCGGAAACGGTTGGAGTACTTGCGGGGGACAAGATTGTCGAAATCGAAGATACGCTCATCGTTGGTTCAAATATTACGAATCGGGATGTGGTGGAACGCTTGCGCGGAGAAAAAGGAACGGACGTCACCATTGGCGTTTTGCGCGGTTCGGAAAACGATGTACGTGACTTTACTATCACTCGGGACAAAATTCCTATGCATTCCGTTGATGCTGGTTTTATGTTGGATAACAAGACTGGTTATATAAAAATCAACCGATTTAGCGCAACGACTTACGAGGAATTCATGAAACAGTTGGAGGATTTATCCGAAAATCAGAATTTGAAAAATTTACTAATTGATGTTCGTCACAATCCTGGAGGCTACTTACAACAAGCGACCAATATTTTAAGTCAACTGTTCCGAGAGAAAGGAAAACTATTGGTTTATACAGAAGGGAGGACGGTGAGTCGTAATGATTATGAAACTACGGGGCGCAACTTTTTTCCAGTGGAAAAAATAGCAGTACTCATTGATGAAGGTTCCGCTTCAGCGAGCGAAATTTTGGCGGGCGCGATGCAAGATCACGACCGTGGTATTCTGATTGGACGCCGTTCTTTTGGGAAAGGTTTAGTGCAGGAGCAGTATAATTTGAAAGATGGTGCAGCATTGCGTTTGACCGTGGCGCGTTATTACACGCCTTCGGGACGTTCTATCCAAAAAGCTTATGATGACGATGATGCTTACGATCGCGACGTGATTGATCGTTATGAATCGGGCGAATTACTAGAAGAAGATAAAACAGAAATTGCAGATTCAACCGAGTTTTATACCTTAAACGAGAAGCGGGTAGTCTATAGCGGCGGCGGCATCCAACCCGATATTTTTGTGCCATTAGACACGATCGCAATGAATGATTATTACCTCGACCTACGTCAACACATTCCTACTTTTATCTTTCCTTACATGCAAGAGAATGGCGCTAAGTATGGCGAAATGAAGTTAGCAGATTTTAAAAGTAATTTTAACGCAGAAAAGGATGTATTGCAGGACTTTTTAGATTTTGCTTATTCTAAAGGTGTTGCAGAAGATGCGGCTAAATTAGCTCCTGTACGTAACGAAGTAAAGCGATTCTTGAAAGCTCGGATCGCACGTTTCCTTTACGGCGACGAAGGTTTTTATTCTATTTGGACCGAACAGGATGAAGTCGTTCGTAAAGCACTAGAGGCGATTGAGGATGAAAACCTGTTGCGAGCAGAAAACTAAAATATACTGTAATAATCCAATTTATTCTTATACACCTAGAGTCGTTCCTAAGCTAGTATTTTGCATCATAAAATACTAGTTTAGCGATTCCAGAACCATAACTTCTGGTATTTTTTTAGCAAAGATGCCACTATTCCCTTCCCTGATTTTCATATTCCTCCGTATTTTTTTGAGGACGACTTTGATTACTCTCTATCCTCTTTTTTAGTAAGTTGATTCATCAATAGTATTAAATACATTTAGCTGATGTGGTTTGAATGTAGTCTAAAATGGTATAAGTATCGTTTTATAAGTTATTAGGCGGACTTAGACATAAGTTACTTTTTTTGAGATTTCCCAAAATCATCACGTAACTTCCTTTTAGTCAGTTACTTAGTTGATTTCAGCAAATCAAAATAACTTATATCTAATTTTTATCCGCCACTTATCACTACAATATTTGATTCAAAACGACTAGCTAAAGTTTTTGTATTATTTTTGAAAAGTTAACATTCCTATCCACAAGAAACAAGCAAAGAGCTGCCTTTCTACTTACCGATTAAACCATTTCAAATTATCATAGTCTAAGCGACATCTGATATGATAAGTATTGGTCAAAAATTA
>JBGCES010000816.1:0-4044 GCA_045106545.1 Saprospiraceae bacterium | reverse complement strand
ACTTTGAATTAAGCTTGTAAGTTGCTGATATTCAGTAGTTTGACAGTATTTATAAGCGACTTCGCTTGTCGCACCGTTGGATGCTTTGTTGTCAGTAGTTTTCATTTTTAATAATCACATGCGAACTTTATGAGGTAATTTTTATCTTTTGCATAGTTGCATACTTTCTCTAATTCAGTAATTTCATTTTCTATCCAATTAATTCTATCAATATCTAAATTCCACCATTTTATCTCTTTTGATAGTAATTCGTTTAAAGGGCTTGAAATTTCTGACTTTATGTCTATCAATAACCTTTTATAAATATTTAAATCATTTAAAATGGATTCAGGTTCTAAAAAATCTGTACTCAATGGTGGCAATCCACTTTCTTCAACCAAATTTTTATCCGAAGCAAAATCATACACTTCTTTTCCATATTTTTCTTTCGTGTGTTTTCTAAAATATTCTCCCTGAGATAAAGAGTTCAGTTTATAGATTGGTGTGCTTTTGGAATCATTCGCTTTTTCGAATTTTTCATTTGATCCTGAATACATTATTTGGTAAAAACTTACACTCATTTTTTATGCTTTTTTATTTTTTAATTACTGACAACTCGTTAATACACGCATACTTGCGTGTATCTAACCTTTAAATTTTTAGTCAATTACAAATAATTTAATTTCATAATTCATTTGCAGACAAAATATTGTTACAATATTTAATATGGATATCGATGATAATTTATAAAAATAATCATTCATAACATAACAAAGATAGTGTAACTTTTTTCAAAATCAAATTCTTCAAATTATTTAAGATTCAGTTTATCAATTGGGCTTTTTAATTTTTTAAGTGCCTGTGATGAAATATGTAAATACACCTCGGTTGTCTTTAAAGATTGGTGACCTAATGCTTCTTGTACAGATTTTAGATTGTGACCATCTTCAATGCAATGTGTAGCGTAGCTGTGCCGCAAAGTATGAACAGTGGCATAAGGATCAACTCTTGCTTTTTTAAGTGCCTTTTTGAAAATAGATTGTACGCTTCGTTTACTATATTTTCCTCCATATTGACCTTCAAATAACCATCGGTTAGGTTGGTACTGCTTTTTGTAAGATTGCAAATAAGGAATAACCGTCTCAGCTAAGGTAACATAGCGATCTCTTTTACCTTTTGCCGCTTTAATATGAATAGCACGTCGATTGATATTAATATCTCTAACCAGTAAATTGACAACCTCTCCCAAACGCATCCCCGCTGAGTATATGAGCAATAGAATAAGTTTATGCTTCAAATTTTCGGTTGCATTGATCAGCAAGACGACTTCCTCCGTACTCAATACATTCGGTAACTTACGCGGCTTTTTAGGTCTAGGAATCTGAATAAATTGCTTGTCTCTATTCAATACCTTCTCCCAATAGGCTTTTACCGCGCTAATAATCTGATTCTGCGTGCTCTCCGCTATCTTCTTAAAACGAATTTGATATAACAAATACTGCTGCACATTTGGTACTGTGATGTCACGCGGATCAAAATCTTTATAATAGAATAACACCCCCGCAAGATGATGTTTATACGTTTTAATCGTAGCAATACTCATTCGCGCCAACGTCAGTTTTTCCACCAAAAGCGTAATCGCCTCCCGCTGCGCTTCATTCAATTGTTCATAAAAACTCTTTTTATACTGCTTTTTCGACTGACTTTGTGGCTTGGTCGGCGCAATATATTCATCGGGAATATTTGCATTAATTTTAAAATTAAACACCAAATGCTGCATTCCAATGTGCCGTTTCAACGCCCGAAAACTTTCTTTCACATACGGCAATTGCCAATATTTTCCTTCTACATTCCATCTGCGGCCCTGTATATTACGAACTACATTTATCCAACCTTTTTTATCGAACGGAATGTATAAGATAAACCAGTCTGATTGCATAGAATCGCAAATAATTTGCTGCCCGACAACCATTTTTTGCCACTCACCATCACGCTCAAATGTACCGTAAGCAGGCTGAGTGATCGTGACTAACGTATCAGATGTCTCGGAGGTATCCGATACGTGTATTGACTCTGATTGTCCTCCAACCACTTCTATATTTTCAAATAATTGTTGCAAAGCAGCATAAGCATCGTTGGAGTAAGGAACGTGCCAGCAGTTCAACGTCTGACTCCATTTTCGATCTGCAATTAATTTGATTTTTTCTTTGAAACCAGCTTCGTGCGGTGCATTAACTTTGATGCGCATTTCGCCGCGATGCGTGATTTTCTCAATCGTGATTTGCTTTCCCATAGTAAAAATATTATTCAAAAGTAGCGTAAAAACAGTTCAAAAGTAGCACGCATAACCGCTACATTTATCTAAAACAAAATGTTATCTCTGGATAAAGTTAGTGATTTTATTCGGTTTCGCTTATTCTTTTTTTGTTTAAAAATGTAAAATTAATTCATTTTTAAAACATTTATTTTTAAAAACCCTTGCCCCTTCCCTACTTTCTACTTACTTTCGTTTTTTAGGATATTGGATTGAAGATGTTGGATATTGGAAAGTTAGCATCGATCCCCAATCCAACATCCAACATCCAACATCCAATATCCAATATCCAATATCCAATATCCTTTTCCATGAAAGTCTGCATTGCTGAAAAGCCGTCCGTCGCGCGGGAAATTGCCAATATCATCGGAGCACGTCAACGCCAAGACGGCTACTACGAAGGTAATGGCTATCAGGTGACGTGGACGTTTGGGCATTTGTGCGAATTGAAATTGCCCGATGATTATAAAGCAGAGTGGAAACGTTGGAATTTAGCGATGCTCCCGATGTTGCCCGTCAAATTTGAAACGAAAGTAAAAAAGGATAAAGGGGTCAAAAAGCAATTTGGAATCATTAAAAAGTTGTTTAAAAAAGCGACGGTCGTGATTAATTGCGGTGATGCGGGACAGGAAGGGGAATTGATTCAGCGGTGGGTAATGAACGAGGCGAAGTACAAAGGTAAAGTGCAACGGCTGTGGATTTCATCGCTGACTGCCGAGGCAATCAAAGATGGTTTTAAGAAGTTACGCGATGGGAGTGAGTTTGATAATTTGTACTACGCGGGTAGTTCGCGTGCGGTGGGCGATTGGTTGCTCGGCATGAATGCGACGCGGCTTTATACGTTAAAATACGGCGGTTATAAGCAAGTCCTCTCCATCGGGCGCGTCCAAACGCCTACGCTGGCAATGGTCGTCAAACGCCACCACGAAATCGTTAATTTCAAACCCGAACCCTTTTGGGAATTGCATACGATTTATCGCGAGGTCGATTTTCATTATGAAAAAGGGCGTTTTACCAAAAAAGAAGACGGGCAACAACTATTGGATAAAGTAACGGGGCAGCCATTTACGATTATCAAAGTAGATCAAAAAAAGGGTAAAGAATATTCACCCCGTCTGTTTGATTTGACCAGCTTGCAAGTGCATTGCAACAAGCGTTTCAACTACACTGCCGACCAAACGCTCAAACTCGTTCAGCAACTCTACGAACAAAAAGTCGTTACCTATCCGCGCGTCGATACGACCTTTTTACCCAACGATGTTTATCCCAAAGTGAAAGGTATTTTAGGTAAAATGCAGCAATATAATCAACTAACGCAGCCGCTGTTGAGCAAAGCGATTCGCAAATCAACTCGTGTTTTTAATGATAAAAAAGTAACCGACCACCACGCCATCATCCCGACAGGCATGGAAAAATCGCTACCTGCCAATTTACAAAATGTATATGATGCCATCGCCCGGCGTTTTATCGCCGTTTTTTATCCAGAATGTATTGTTAATAAAACGACGGTCATTGGCGAAGCGGCAGACGTAAAATTTAAAGCGAATGGGAAAGAGATTTTAAAACCGGGTTGGCGAGTAGTGTTTAATGGAGGACAGACATTCCTGTCTGTCAAAAAGAACGCTCGCGCCTCGTCTCCGACAGGTGCGAAATCTGACGACAAAATCCTCCCTCCCTTCAAAGTCGGCGAATCAGGTGAACACGTGCCCGAGTTGCAAGAAAAAATGACGCAGCCGCCCAAATATTACACC
>JBGCES010000815.1:0-3219 GCA_045106545.1 Saprospiraceae bacterium | reverse complement strand
AGATTTAAGTAAAATTAATAATAAAATTGGTTTAGCAAATAAAGATAATCAATTTTTATTTCTAAATTTCCCTTTTTCATTACATCATTCGCTTATGGTTACTTACGAACTTGCAGCTTCCACATCAGATTTAGCGGGAATCTTGGCTTTGCAAAAGCAAAATTTACCTACTAATATTTCTGAGCAAGAGGCACAATCACAGGGATTCGTTACGGTTCATCACAATCTTGAGATTTTAGAACGTATGAATGCTCAAGCGCCGAGTATCATCGCTAAAGATGGTGGGCAGATCATTGGTTATAATATTGCGATGACGCGAGACTTTGCCAAGGATATTCCTGTTCTGATTCCGATGTTTGAAATAATGGATGAATTAGAAATGGGTGGACAGAAAATGAAAGACATGGACTACATCGTTTGCGGACAAGTCTGTGTGGATAAAGCCTATCGAGGGCAAGGCATTTTTGCAGGAATGTATCAATTTTATCAGCAGCAGTATGCTCCTCGATTTGCCGTGATTATAACTGAAATCGCGCGGCGCAATACGCGTTCTATCCGTGCACACGAAAAGGTCGGTTTTGAAATTGTTCATTCTTATCAACTAACAGGTGGTGAGGTTTGGGAAATTGTCCGTTGGGATTGGCGGAAATAAAAATTGAACTGTAACGTTGGTTGGATTGTTGAATGCCGACCATTAAAGACCATGAATGAATGGGGCATCATGATAACAATAGCTTTCAAACCCACTCAAAAACCTTTAAACAACATTTGAATTGATATGAAAAAGATATTTCACCTTTCTACTTGCAATACTTGTCAGCGCATCATTGGCGAACTCAATACTAATGATGAATTTTCGCTACAAGACATTAAAAGTCAACACGTTACAGCGGAGGAATTAGATGAGATGTATGCTCAGACTGGTTCTTACGAAAGTTTATTCAATCGGCGGGCGCGTAAATACCGCGCGGAAGGTTGGCACGAAAAAGAACTAAAGGATCAAGATTACCGTGATTTAATTCTCAATGAATATACTTTCCTAAAACGTCCTGCGGTATGGATCGAAGGGGAGCTATTCATGGGAAATAGTAAGAAAGTAGTGGCGGCAGCGAAAGAGAAATTAACGCGTAAGGAGTAACAAAATTTATTTATCATCCAACTGTTTCTTATATAATTTCAAGTTTCACATGTTAAAAAAAGAAGAAATTGCCGCTTGGTTACGCGGTTTGCAAGATGATATTTGCAATAGCTTAGAAGAATTGGACGGTGTAGGTAAGTTTCGCGAAGATAGTTGGGAAAGACCTGGCGGTGGCGGTGGTCGGGCGCGAGTCATTCAAGGTAAGGTAATTGAAAAAGGCGGCGTTAATTTCTCGGCAGTTCATGGAAAATTACCAGAAAAGATAGCTGCGGCTTTACAGTTAGCGGGCGGTGATTTTTTTGCTACGGGCGTATCGATTGTTCTACATCCTAAAAGTCCTGAAGTACCTATTATTCACATGAATGTCCGATACTTTGAGGTAGATGGAGGAAAATGGTGGTTCGGTGGCGGGATCGACGTGACGCCGCACTATGTCCAAACTACCGATGCGCAGTTTTTCCATCAATATCTAAAAGATGTCTGTGATCGTTTTGATGAGAATTATTATCCTAAGTTTAAAACTTGGGCAGATGATTATTTCTACATCAAGCACCGAAAAGAAACCCGTGGGATAGGTGGGATCTTTTACGACCGTTTGAGTACGCAAGACGGTTTTACCAAAGCAGATCGGTTTGCATTTATGCAAGCGGTCGGAACCGCTTTTGTGCCGATTTATCAAGAATTAGTAGCTCGTAATGGTGACAAATCGTACGGCGAAGCGGAACAAACATGGCAGCGTATTCGACGCGGTCGTTACGTAGAGTTCAATTTGGTGTGGGATAAGGGTACTAAATTTGGCTTGGATACGGATGGACGTACCGAGTCGATTTTGATGTCATTACCACCGCTGGCAAGTTGGGAATATGCCCACGAACCAAAAGCAGACAGTCGAGAAGCAAGGACGTTAGAATTACTTAAAAAAGATGTTGACTGGTTGAATGTCAAACAGCATATTTAATATTAAGTCTATGTCGCTCCACTTTTACATTTAATATTTTACATTTTGCGGTTTTACATTTTAGTATCCATAACAATTACTACATTAGCAAAAATTAATCGTTCATTTATATGATTTGTAAAAGAAAAATCATCTTGCTATGCTAGAACTAAGACCAGTTTGCGAAAATTGTGGTAAAAACCTGCCCCCAACTAGTACAGAAGCTATGATTTGTACTTTTGAATGTACTTTTTGTAAAAGTTGCGTGGAAGATATTTTACATAATGTCTGCCCTAATTGTGGTGGAGATTTTAGCCCACGCCCAATCCGCCCCAAAGATAAATTGGTAAAATACCCCGCTAAACAAGAGCCACTTATCAAACCTGTTGATATGGAAAAATTTCAATTGCTATTGCAACAAAATCGAAATGTAGCACCTAAAAATCGATAACCAATTGAAAAAAACGACCCACTACTTTATAACACCTAACCTATGAACTTCTGTAGCAATTGTGGCTTTTCGCAACTCAAATTTGAGATTCCCGAAGGGGATAATCGTCCCCGTTATGTCTGCCAAACTTGTGAGGTAATTCATTACACGAATCCAAAAATTGTAGCTGGTTGTTTACCGATTTGGAAAGATAAAGTATTACTTGCTAAACGCGCTATTGAACCAAGACGAGGATACTGGAATATTCCCGCTGGCTATTTAGAGAACAAGGAATCTGTCGAAGAAGGCGCGCTACGCGAAGTATGGGAAGAAGCAGAAGCGAGAGTAAATATTGAGGGCGTGCTGGCGATTTATAGTATTCCACGTATCAGTCAAGTATATGTATTATTTCGGGGGCAATTGATAACGCCTGATTTTGGAGTTGGAATCGAATCGCTTGATGTTCAGCTATTTTCGGAAGCGGAAATTCCGTGGAGTGATATTGCTTTTTACTCATCCAAATTTGCCCTGAAACGTTTCTTTGCCGACCGAAAACGTGGTACGTTCACTACCCACGTAGGTAAAATGTGATATTGACAAATATTGATAAAAACATAAATCACCCCAAATGTTACCGCTTTACAGATAGCAATATTCATTTTTTGATTATCAAATGGTCTAATTGTAGATTTGTGAATGTTGCAAACACCATTC
>JBGCES010000814.1:0-2482 GCA_045106545.1 Saprospiraceae bacterium | reverse complement strand
AAAAAAAAGTAACCAAAAATTCTAGTATTGTAAACTCCTTTTCCTATTCCTTTGATGCCTCGCATCAATCATACACACATACTCAAACAGTACAATACCTGCCGCCCGCCGAGTAAGTGTTTAGCATTTTGAGGTTAATTATTTGGCTCCTGAGAAACTGCTATGCTAAATTGTTATCTGAGTCGAAAACTCTGATTACAAGTTATTTATGGTAAATTAGTCTTCTCAAAATGGAAGACTGATGAAGAAAAAAGTAAAAAAGCTAATCGCCTATTCTATCCCGTTGGTGGTACTTTTAATATTTGGAGAATTAGTCATGCATACATATGACTACTTCACTAGCACAAATTTATATCGCTTTACTTTAGTAGAAGATGATAAATTAGGCTGGCGCACCAAAGCCAATTTTCGAGATGAATATAAAAATGGAAATGGTGTTTTAGTCCAATACCAAACGGGTAAAAACGGTTTTAAAACCTACGGCGCACTCACCGAAAAACAACGCGTTTTAATTCTTGGCGACTCTTTCACGCAAAGCGTGGAAGTGAGTAATGACGATACTTATTATGCACATCTGGCGAGTGCATTTGATTATGATTTCTTTGTGTACGGCATGTCAGGTTATGGTACGTTGCAAGAAAAAATGATCCTCGAAGAAAATCTAGCGGCTATCCAACCTGATTTACTCATCCTACAATTCTGCTCCAACGATTTTATTGATAATCACTTCGAACTCAACCAAGCTTGCAATTACAAAATCAACTCTACTCGCCCTTATCAAACGCTTACTAACAAAATCGTTTACGCAAATCCATTCCCACTAAAAGAGCAAATATTCAGTAAGCTATACTTTACCGACTTCATCAATTCAAAATTGAATAATATCATTAGTAAAATGAATCCAACGGAAAGCGGCGAAGGCAAAATAGCGCGCTTAAAACAGGAATACCTACCTTTTAAACATTCGATAGCCATTACTAAAAATCTGCTAAAAACGATAAAAGATAGCCTACCACAGCAGAGTAAAATGCTAGTCTTTTGCTCCGATGGCTATGAACCGCAATTGGCTACGATTAGAACGATTTGCAATGAATTAGATATTGAATATTTGGAAGATCCCATTCATCAATTACGCAAAAGTAAAACGGAAGGAGAAAATCCTTATGCGAAAGATGGGGTGCATTGGAATGAGTTGGGGCATGGGATTGTGGGCAAGGCAGTAGCAAAGAAAATGGTTGAAATGTTGAGTCCACCCTAAACAGTAATTTGACGCTGAAGGACGCAGATTATTATGATTTTTTATGTTTGTTTACGTTAATTCAATAGAAGAATACCAACAAGTATTAAGAATCTAGCCATAGATTAAAGATAGCAGATTTTACCCGTTTTTTCGTTTCAATTATTTAATTAAAATCCCCACCTTTGTGCCTTAAAATTCCAAGATGAATAATTGGATAATTGGAACACAGATTTGACGGATCAAACGAGATCTTCACCGATTTTTTATTGAATAGAAAAGGTTACCAATCAGTACATATTTTCAAGTCGTAAACGGCGCAGCGCGCCATGCCCCTTGGTAGCAAAAAGTACATCTATTGTTTCAGCAGCGCGTAGCGATGCACCCATTTTTAAGGGAAGCGTCACGCTGTGCCGCCCAACGCGGTTACTACTTTTTGCTACCAAGGGGATCATCGCTACGCGCTGAAAAAGTCTTAATTTATTAAGAGGTTAGTGAATTTTCGATTTACGTTTACTAAACTTTAAAAGTTTAGCAAACGTAGCATTACAAGATCTCAAATAAAAGTTGTGGCAAAAGGTATCGGATACCTTCGAGGTATCCGATACCTACGACCTTTTTAAACAAAAATCTGCGAAAATCCCGTTCAATCCGTTAAAACTTGTACCGCAGCATTGCGGTATCCGTGTTCCAATTAATCCCAATTATACTATTCATCATTCCTCATTCATCCTTCTTCATTCCTACAGATGATCTACTTCTTCGGCAATCCATCCACTAAAATTTTCGCAGTCGAAATCGACCAGCAAATTTCCGCGCCTGACCAGCAAAAACTGGTGTGGCTATTTGGCGATCAACCGCTGGTTGATGCGCAGCAATTGGACGGCACGTTTGTCGGTCCGCGAGCGACTATGATTACACCTTGGAGTACCAACGCGGTGGAAATCACCCAAAACATGGGGATTACCGACATTATTAGAATTGAGGAGTTTGAAACGGTTGCTGATGATTTTACCGATTTTGACCCGATGATTTCGGAGCGGTTTGAGGGTTTAAACCAAGATTCGTTTACCATTGCTATTGCACCGGAACCGATTTTGAATATTGAAGATATTGCAGCGTATAATGTGCAGGAAGGCTTATCGTTAAGCGACGAGGAAGTGGCGTATTTGGATGGTGTGGCGGAGAAAATTGGTCGCCCATTGACAGATTCTGAAGTGTTTGGGTTTTCGCAAGTGAACTCAG
>JBGCES010000813.1:0-2871 GCA_045106545.1 Saprospiraceae bacterium | reverse complement strand
TCTTAAATAATATGACCCGTAACAATTTTTTTAAGCACTTATTATTCTTTTTTGCTGTCGTTGGTTTTTTCGGCTGCGGTGATGACGATAATGCAAATCCACAGCAGTTTGGTCCATTTCAAGTCGTTGATGACAATACCGTAGAAATGGACGGAGAGATTAGTAGTTCTACCTTAGAAGATTTCGAAGACTTAATGAAAGACTACCCTGAAATTGATCAAATTATCATGAAAGAAGTGCCTGGTTCGTCTAATGACGAGGTGAATTTGCTGGTTTCCCAGAAAGTACATGATAATAATATTGCCACCCATTTAGCTGATGATGGCTTAATTGCTTCGGGTGGTGTTGATTTCTTTCTAGCTGGAACAACTCGTACTAAAGGTAGCAATACGATGATTGGTGTTCACTCGTGGAGTGATGGTACGAGTGAAGCTGCGGATTTTCCACGTGGCAATGCAGAACATCAACCCTATATTGATTATTACATTTCAGTCGGCTTTAGCCAAACTGCGGCGGAAGAATTCTATTATTTCACTATCAATGCAGCTCCTGCTGCTTCAATTTATTATATGACCGAAGCAGAAATAGAGCAATACGGTGTTTTGAAGCCTTAAACAGAGAGGAGCAAAGATAGAAGTAAACAATGCGCAATTTTCGGATTGTTAAGCATGACTTACGTTCCTATCTTTGCTCCATGAATCAGAACAAACCTTTCTCTCACTTCACTACGATTGCGTACCTGATTCCTTGTCATCGCGTGATTAGAAATAGCGGTGTGATGGGCAATTATCGTTGGAATAGCGAGCGGAAGGTGGCGATTAATGGGTATGAGCAATTACATTTCGTGCTTTGAGTTTAAATTTAATTAACTAAATAGCATCCTTAATGCGATTCTAACTTTCTATACAAATGAACGAAAAAAGTTTTAAAGCCGTTAGATAATTCAATTATCAATCTTCCACCTCAACAATCCGCTCCATAAAGGGTTATTAATAAGTTCTTGATTTGTCATTTTTACGATTAGCGTTTCGTCTTTGACCTACGCGCAACTCACAACCTATACTCAAAACTTCAAGCGTGCGCGAATTATCCGTTCTCAATAAATATTTCATTCAATACAAGTGGCATTTTTTGCTGGGGATTCTCTTTGTGAGTTTGTCCAATTACTTCCGCGTATTGCAACCGCAGATTCTGCGTGAGGCGTTAGATTTAGTATTTGAAAACATCAACTTGTATCGCAATTTTGACGGTTTTGAGATGCAGGCGGATTTGTATAAAATGCTCGGCGAAACGCTGATGATTTTTGGCGGTTTAGTATTACTGATGGCGTTGTTGATGGGAATTTTTATGTACTTCATGCGGCAGACGATTATTGTGATGTCGCGGCTGATTGAGTACGATATGCGTAAGGAATTGTTTGCACACTACGAGAAATTGGATTTAGCATTTTATAAACGCAATAATACGGGCGATTTGATGTCGCGGATTACGGAGGATGTGAGTAAGGTGAGAATGTATTTGGGACCAGCGGTTTTGTATGGAATTAATCTGATTTCGCTTTTTGTAGTGGCGTTATATTCGATGTTTTCAGTGAGCGTTGAGCTGACGTTGTGGTGTCTCGCGCCGCTGCCGATTTTGTCGATTTCTATTTACTATGTGAGTAGTTTGATTCACTCTAAAAGTACGGTAATTCAGCAGCAGTTAGCGACTTTGAATAGTACGTCACAGGAAGTATATTCGGGGATTCGAGTGGTTAAATCTTACGTGCAAGAAATGGCGCAAGTACGTTTCTTTGCCTCTGAAAGTGATGATTACAAAGACAAATCCATGGATTTGGCGCGGGTGAATGCGTTATTTTTTCCCTTGATGGTCTTATTGATTGGAGCGAGTACGATTTTGGTCGTTTATATTGGCGGTCAAAAAGTAGTGGCAGGAACGCTTACTCCAGGTAATATCGCGGAGTTCGTTATTTATGTAAATATGCTGACTTGGCCCGTGACGGCGATTGGCTGGATTGCGTCGATTATTCAACAAGCGGCAGCTTCGCAAAAGCGAATCAACGAGTTTTTACTGACTGAACCGACAGTCGTAAATCCTATTGAAAAAGAGGAAACTATCAAAGGCGAAGTGGCATTTGACAACGTTAGCTTTACTTATCCAGATACAGGAATTGAAGCATTAAAAAATGTAGATTTTAAATTAAAAGCGGGCGAGAAAATGGCGATTATCGGTCGAACAGGATCGGGTAAAACGACGATTGCGGACTTGCTGGTTCGAATGTACGATTCGACCGAAGGTGAGGTTTTAATTGACAATCAAGAAATTGATAAAATTGATTTAGCCAACCTGCGTCGCCGCATCGGTTATGTGCCGCAGGACGTGTTTTTATTTTCTGATACAATTTCTAAAAATGTCGCTTTTGGTCAACCCGACGCGGAACAACATGAAATAGAACAGTTTACCAAATACGCTGCGATTTATGATGAAATCAGCGACTTGCCTGAAGGTTTTAAAACTAAAGTAGGTGAACGCGGCGTAACGCTTTCGGGCGGACAAAAGCAGCGCGTTTCGATTGCACGCGCGTTGATTAAGCAACCTGATATTATTATTCTCGATGATTGTTTATCGGCAGTGGATACGAATACGGAGAAGCAGATTTTAGGCTATTTTGAAAAATACCTTTCCGAAAAAACGGCGATTATTATTACTCACCGTATTTATTCGCTCTTAGATTTTGATAAAATTATCGTGCTGGAAGATGGAAAGATTGTGGAGAATGGAACACACGAAGAGTTGCTGGCGAATCGGGGTTATTATTTTGATTTGTATGAGAAACAGACGGTGGAGGAAGGAGTTATTTAATAGATTTGA
>JBGCES010000812.1:0-1369 GCA_045106545.1 Saprospiraceae bacterium | reverse complement strand
ATAGACCGATGTCACTCATTTTTAAACCTGCTGCTTTCAATAATTTTGGAATAGCGAACACGGGACCAATGCCCATTTCGTCGGGTTCGCAGCCAGCGACTGCCATACCACGATACGCGCCTAAAGGCTCTAAGCCGCGTTGTTCAGCGAGTTTGCTGTCCATTAATACGTTAGCGGAAGCGGCATCTGATAATTGACTGGCATTACCTGCCGTAATCGTTCCACCTTCATTCACCAATCGCAAACCTTTTAGACCTTCTAAAGTTGTAGAAGGGCGATTGCCTTCGTCTTTAGTCAAAGTCGCTTCGTGGTAGGAAATTTCTTTCGTTTCTCTATCCATCACACCTTTTATAGTATTGATGGTAAAAATTTCATCGTCAAATTTGCCCGCAGCTTGTGCGGCAGCTGTGCGCTGTTGACTTTGCAACGCATATTCATCTTGAGCATCCTTGGAAATGCCGTAGCGTTTTGCCACTATTTCCGCTGTTTGTAACATGGGCATATAAGCAGCGGGGTGCATTTTAAGTAAACTCTTATCCACCGCTTTGAAGGTGTTCATTTTTTGATTTTGCACCAAACTAACCGAGTCCAAGCCACCGCCAATCGTTACTGACATCCCGTCCGTAATAATCTGTTTCGCTGCGGTTGCGACTGCCATCAAACCCGAAGAGCATTGGCGATCAATCGTCATCCCAGATACAGTTACGGGCAATCCACCTTTTAGACCAGCAAGGCGACCGATGTTGGCGCCGCCTGTTCCTTGCGTTAATACGCAACCCATGATACAATCGTCCACCTCGGCAGGATTGATGCCTGCTTTTTTGACGGCGTTTTCAATTGCCCAGCCGCCCATCGTAGGAGCGAGGGTATTATTTAATGCGCCTTTGTAAGCGCGACCAATAGGAGTACGTGCGGTGGAGATAATTACGGCTTCTTTCATTGTTTATTCAATTATTTAAGCATTTGAAGCAATGTAAAATCGAATTAAGAGTATTTTACACAGAATACTTTATGCTAGATTTTCTTATTAATTCGTATTTTTCTTGTGCTTTTTGAGTAAAGAATATGGTTAGGTGATCCGCCCAAAAAATATTAGTTCTGTCATCCTTAATTTCTAATGTTGAAATCCAGATTTTACGACCTGTAAATTCAATTTCCCAAACCAATGGCAATTTTATAAAGGTTTCTTTTTGTAATGCTATTCCACTTTCGAGGTAAGTTGTAGTGGTACCATTAAAAGTATCCCAGTATGCTATTATTCCTCTTATTCTTTCACCAATAATTGGTGTCCAATTTGGATTATTGGATACATCAATGACTTTAGTGCTTTCCTTCTGAAATATTTCAGCTACCTCTTCGAAACCGATAC
>JBGCES010000811.1:0-1517 GCA_045106545.1 Saprospiraceae bacterium | reverse complement strand
TTGTGGCGTCTCCACCACTTTTGCACCGGGTTGATAAATGCCTGTAATTGCCGTAATCGTCGTCGGTGTTCCTTGAATCGCACAGCGTTGTAAATAGTGTTTGATACCGCGCATACCGCCCATTTCTTCGCCGCCACCTGCGCGACCTGGACCACCGTGAATGAGCGAGGGCAGGGGAGAACCGTGCCCTGTACTTTGCTTCGCCATTTCACGATTGATGACCAAAATGCGTCCGTGATGACTCGCTGCGCCTACGACAAACTCGCGGGCTACCTGATCGTCAAAAGTAGCAATGGAGGCACAAAGCGAGCCTTTACCCATTTGCGCTAATTCAATCGCTTCGTCCAAATCTTTATACGGCATGAGCGTACTCACTGGACCAAATGCCTCCACTTCGTGTGCTTGCGTATTCGTAAATGGACTATTTTCACGTAACAAAATCGGACTTAAAAATGCCCCTTTATCAAAATCAGCATCAATTAAATCAATGCGATCTAAACTTCCGTAAACGATGTCCGCTGTTTTCGCAATTTCTGCTACGCGTTCGCGTACTTCTTGTACCTGATCCTTGCTCGCGAGTGCGCCCATGCGTACTTCTTTGCGATTAGGATTACCAATCGCTACCCGTCCGAGCGCTTTACCTAATTCAATTTGTACGTCTTCGATCAAATGTTCAGGTACAATTACGCGCCGAATGGCGGTACATTTTTGCCCACATTTGGTCGTCATTTCCTTGCGCACTTCTTTGATAAATAAATCAAATTCGGGCGTTCCCATTTTGGCATTTGGACCTAAAACGGAACAGTTTAAACTATCCGCTTCCATATTAAACGGCACGGCTTCTTCTGTAATGCGTGGATGCGATTTAAGCATGCGTCCCGTTGTCGCTGAACCCGTAAAAGTGACGACATCTTGCGACTCGACGGTATCTAAAATCGAACGCGCCGAACCACAAATTAACTGTAATGCGCCTTCTGGCAAAATGCCCGATGCGATAATTTCGCGGACTACAGCTTCAGTTAGAAAAGAGGTGGCTGTAGCAGGTTTAACGACTGCGGCGACGCCTGCCATCCAGTTGACGGCGCACTTTTCAAGCATTCCCCAGACAGGAAAATTATAAGCATTAATATGAATCGCTACCCCGCGTTTAGGCACCATAATGTGATGTCCCATAAACGAACCACCGCGCGACAAATCAATCGCATCCCCATCTACATGAAACGTCTGATTCGGAAAGTTTTTCCGTAAGGAAGCATTCGCAAATAAATTTCCAAAACCACCTTCGATATCTACCCAGCTATCGGCACGAGTTGCGCCCGTCATATAACTGACTTCGTAGAATAGCTCCTTTTTCTTCGTCAAGTACATCGCCAAACTTTTAAGCATATTTCCACGCTCTTGAAAAGTCATCTTACGCAATGGCTTACCGCCTATTCTACGTCCATATTTCAATATTTCTTCAAAGTCCAAACCCTTTGTCGTTGCCATAGCGATCGTTTCGCCCGTCACCGAGTTAT
>JBGCES010000810.1:0-12978 GCA_045106545.1 Saprospiraceae bacterium | reverse complement strand
TCTTTTAATTCACTAAGGTTAGTCTGACGAATAATTGAACGTTTAGTCAACGAGCCTTGGAAACCACCTGCACCAAACAAACCAAGTGTTTGTTCATCAATCTTAAAATCTTTATCTTCTCCTGAAGTAACCCCCATGGTATGGTGATACTGCACACAAGCTAAATCTTCTTTACCAACTGCCGTTGAAACATTTACATCACCCGCATAGTACATCGTGTTACCATTCGCATCCATAGATAACCATGGGTAAACATTCACACCGAAACCCTCTGTCACTTGTCCCGTTACTTCACGACCATAACCCAAACCAATAGCAACAGTATTTTGTGGTTGACCAAACTGGCGAATTGCTACACAAACTTGATCTACACCATTAACTGTTACTTTCGTTTTATCAGCAGTACTGTAGATTTCATCTGGGTTCAAGCCTTTCAATGCATCCCAAGTATTTCCACCATTATACTGTACAGGAACAGCTAAGTAGTTACTCCAAACCGTACGCATTACTGGATCTGGCATTTCTTGTAACCAAGGGTTACTCGCATGCTCACCGCCACCAATATTTACCGTTTCGTAGAAAGTAACCTCTAGTTCTGAACTTGATGGTTTATTAATCCGTGATGCAGCAGTTGCTACATTACCAGCAAAAGCACTAACTGCCGTGGTAGAAATCGCAACTGGCTCTGCCGAAGCAGTTTCCGCAGTAACTACAGAACGGCTAGTAGCATTAAATACACCATCGTGTAGAACGCTATCCCAGAATGCTTGGAAAGTAGAAAATTTATTCTGTGCAGAGAAAGCCACTCGTTGCCAAGTTGCTCGTAAGTAATCAAAGTAAGGTTGGTCACTGTCTGCATTCAAATTTGCGCTACCTGACCAACGCAATAAAGATTCTTCCATTTGACGCGTCTTCCATAAAGGCGCAATCGTTGGTTGAATCAAACTGTACATGCCACGTTTCGGCTCTGCATCACCCCATGACTCTAAAGTATGGTGAGTCGGTGCGATGTGTGTACACTGAGCTGCCGTTTCATTAGGAAGACCAGAGAAAGTTACTCTAGTTCCTACTTTAGCGAAAGCTTCTGCAAAAGCTGCACTATTAGGCAAGTCATAAGCAGGGTTAGCTCCATCAGCAACAAATACAACATCTACCCCACCGCCATTCATTTCTTTAATCAAGTTTTGGATATTTTTATCCATACCTTGACGTTGCATTGATGCATTTTCAAAAGAAATCGTATTGCCGTAACTGTTTAATGCATTATTAATCGCATTCACTAAAACTTGCTCCCCTACATTATTGGAACCAGAAACGACTAAAGCACGACCCTGTGCACGTTTCAACTCAGCAGCTAATCGCTTGATACCTGCAGTTGCTTTTTCATTAACCGCAGGTGCGCTCACACCACCTATGATTTCATTTGCTAGTAAAGCAATCGCTGCACCTTGCTCTGATGGCTTAATCAAAATACGGTTATCCGCATTTGAACCAGTCAAGGACATATAACTTTCCACTTGTACGTGGCGAGACATTTTTGCTTTACTCACATCTTTTAATACCCGATTTTTCGTGTATTGACGCGTATATTCCACTGGAGAAATCCAAGTCCCTAAGAAGTCTGCACCAAAACTTACAATTACATCCGCTTTATCGAACATATAGTTTGGTACGACTGCTTGACCAAAGGATTCTTGGTTTGCTTCTAAAATAGCCGAAGCCGAAACGGGATCGTAAGTCACCACTTCGGTATTAGGATATTTATTTTTAAACTCTTGGAAAACCTGCTTAGTAGTTGGACTTAAAACCGTATTGGTAATGATACGAACTTTTGCGCCCGCATTCATTTTACTACCTAATGCTTGGTCTAAATCAGCCCAAGTCATTCTATCGTCCGAGCCTTCTTTTTTGTAAGCAACCTTACCATCAACTACCGCTGCTGGTCCTTGAAAACGACTAGTGTCGTACAATTCCAACACCATTGCTTGCGCACGCGCACTTGTACCTCCATTAGTGATAGCAGACAAACTATTACCCTCAATCTTAATCGGACGACCTTCGCGGGTCTTTACGATTACGGGACAGTAATCACCACCCTTTACGTAAGAAGACGCATAATAGGTAGCAACACCAGGTACAATTGCATCGGGTTTCACTACGTAGGGAATCGCACGTTTCACAGGAACCTCACAACTAGCAGCAACCGTAGCCGCTCCTAAACCAAAGCCCATGTACTTTAAGAAATCACGACGAGAAGTGCCTACTTCCATCGCTTTTTCCTCTGCTAATTGCTCTACGATAGGTAATTCGTAAAATTCCTGACTTGCTGCGCCTTTTATAAACGCTGAATCGTTACTCAAATCCGCCTCACCAATCCAAACTCCTTTTTTACGGTTTTCCATATTATATATAATAATGATGAACGATGAATTTTCTAATGAGTAATGTATAATGTGTAATGTGTAATTTTTAACACACAGCCATTTTCATTATCATCAATTATTCATCAGAATCTTTATTGTTTTGAATTAAGAACTAAAATGACAACTGCACAGACGTTATATTTAACGTCTCTACGTGTAGCATCTTAATAGTGACACTTCTGACACTCTAAACCACCAATATCTTCAACAGTCACTTTATCGCGACTTCCTTTCTTAATCTCGTCGTGGTAACTTTGGTAGGATTCGTAGTATTTGTTGCTCGTAAATTGAACTTCCGTTTGACGGTGACAATTAATACACCATCCCATACTTAACGGAGAATACTGAGCTACAACTTCCATATTTTCCACCTTGCCGTGACAAGTTTGACATTCTACTTTACCAACTGACACGTGTTGTGCGTGGTTAAAGTAAGCATGGTCTGGTAAATTATGAATACGAATCCACTCAATCGGTCCAGCAATATCCGACTTAGTTTCATTCGTCAATGAAGAAACAATATCGTCTAGTTGATCTTCGGTAACACGCTCACCTTCTGCATCTAACGTACCTACTTCTTTCACATAATTATCTTCGATCCACTTAGCATATACCTCTTTCTTGTCTTCCATCGGCATTTCTTCGTAGTTCTCGATATACTTATCTGAACTTGGGTCGTAACCAATAGAAGCATAGATTTTAGTCAATTCTGCTGTTCCATATTGTGAACCTACCTTAATTGCCTTGTGACAATTCATACAGGTGTTAGCCGCAGGAATAACCGAATGCTTAGAACGACGTGCGCCGTCGTGGCAATATTGACACTCAATCTTATGCAAACCAGCGTGTGTAGCATGCGAGAATTTGATCGGTTGCTCTGGTTGATAACCTTGCTGACGACCTAAGCTAATCGCATTGTTTACAGTAGTATAACCACCTAATACAACCAATAAGAAAATCAAGAATGCCACTACTCCTTTGCTAGTTAGTATTTCAACTAACGTCTTACGTGGAGCTGGTGATAAACCTTGCTTCAGTTGATTCATGTAGTTCAAGTTAGAAATAATTCTAGCTAAAACCACAGCGAGGATACCAAGAACAACAAAAAGAACAGTGAATAGTAGGGAGTTATCTGATTCTTCAACGGTTTCATCTGCTGCCGCTAACGTGGTAGAAGGTGGAGGTGTACCATAAGTACCACTATAAACACCATCAATGTAAGCTAACGTATTCGCAATCTCTTCATCCGTTAGGTTGAAGTTGTTCATTACAGTTGGCTTCCAAGCATTCCATACTTCAACTGCACGCGGATGACCAGCAGCAATTTGCGCCTGCGAGTTACGAATCCAAGCATAAAGGTCTTCTTCTGGAAAGTCAGCCCAACGCTCTTGAACACCACCAAGTGCAGGTCCAGTCAAGTCATCTACCATATTTCGGTTATGACACTGAGCACATTGAGCTTTAAACAATGCTTCACCCGCAGCGAGGTCTTCCTGTGCGTTAAGGGTAAAAGCAAAAAGAAAAGTTGTAACGACTAATAAAAGTCGCGAAAACAAAGGTTTGTATATCATGGCAATCTACCTTATTTATTTTTAAACTTTCACTAAAAATTGAAAGTCATTTCTTTGTCAGCGCAAAGATATATTTCGTTAAGAGCTTTAACAACTATATAATGGCACTCTTTTCTATTTAGATTTTTTCTAAATAACGATAGTATAACGAACAACTGATATTGGTAGGAATTGTGTTCGGTATAAAGCTGGGCGAAGTTAATTTTTGTTTTAAAAATCTGTTAAAAAAAGCATATAATTTTTTCAACACCGCTTAATTTTCTGCTTAATTTTTAATTTTTTTATACCCAAAACAGCAAATTTTATCATCTCCGATGGATTTTCTACTAATTACTGATGCTTGCAAAGGAGTTTTACAATTACCAATCATTCATTTTTATCCTAAATAGAAACCCATCTTCCGCTTTAAAAGACATTTGGCAATGCCGAAATAATTAAATGAGAAAGATTGATCCATTTCATTTATTATTCCATCTCCACCTCTTCGTTAAAAAACTTAACGACCTTTAAACTATCATTAAAATTTATGGAAACTCCTGATCATCACCGTCTTAAAGGTGGTTGTTAAGTAAATACGTTTGATGTAAAGTACGACGCAGCAGCACCTTTGTGAAGGATGAAATCCAAAACGAAAAGTAGTACTCGGACAAAAAGTTGTCTGAATATATCCGCTAACACAAAAAGATTTTTGCAGAGAAATGTAATAGAGAAAGGTGCTGCTGCGTTGCTTTTTTGTACTTTTGTAAAGATTAAACGCAAAACTTGTCCCTACTAGCCCCGAATTCACTTCGGGGAACTCAATTCGGGAGACACAAAGACGCAAAATTTATTTTACACGTTATTAATGACTACTAACTCAAAACTACCAACTAGTAAAATACTCTTCCCTACACACACTTAAGATTAGTTCATTCCGCTAATTATCCACACCTGTTTCGTCAAAGAATTTTCTAAAGGCTTGAAATGTAAGACCAACTACATATCAAGATTCTCCTGATATAACCAAATGGTAAGAACATCCGTTTGGAGGTTATCATTTACGACATAATTATACAGATGAAACAATACTTACTTCTCCTACCGATTTTAGCGCTTTTTTTGCTAACCAATGTGCATGCACAAGGAACAGTACAAGTCATTGTGAAAGCCGCAGAAGCGACTTCTACTTGTGATGACCGCTTTAGTAATAACAATCATCCTTCCATGCGCGTAAAAATCAACGGTGGTGATTGGGCGTTATACCGCTATCCACAAAATCCTAGTTGTGAAGAAAGTTTACCGCATACACAGTTTTCAGAAATGTACGATTGCCCCGTAGAGGTCGGACGGACTTCATTTGAAGTCTGTCTAGAGGTTTTTGAAAACGATGCGCTCAACTTTTTCAATTGCAATATCAATCCAGATGGTGGTTGTACCGTCGAAATTTGTCAGGATTTTCAATTGCCTTTTCCAGGAACAGAAGTCGATTATAGCTTAGCCATACCAGACGGAGAAGCTTCTGGAGGTAATATTGATTTCACCATTAATATTGATGATAGATTCGTGGGTGGACTCAATGATTTGGCTTGTACGGCTACGGATTTTGGTACGCTGGAACGCGGTATGGCAATTGGAGATGGAAATACCGAGGCATTTACTAATTATTGTGGTACAAACGAAAACGAAATTCATCGCATTCAATTAGGAGATGACTTCCTTGGAAATGGCTTTGGCGTATGGCATAAATTCACTACTGGTCCAGAACCATCTTCTAAAGTAGTTATTGAAGCAAAAAGTAGTACGGTTGATCCAATTCACTTGCAGTTAGCATTGTTTGAAGCAGTGCCGATTTGTTTGGATACGCCCATCGTGCGCGCTATCGCAGCTACTCGCGAAACCTATGATGAGCGCATGGATTTAGAATGTGACCTTTTAAAGCCTAATACAGATTATCTGATTTTGGTAGATGGATATAATGATATTGAAGAAGAATTTTTCGGCTATTATAGTTTAGAAATAAAAGACGCTAGTTCACGCGAAGCAGCAAATACAGCTTGTGATGCCGAGGATTTAGGAGTCATTCCTGATGGCGGTCAAGTTGCGCCCACGGAAACTTATTCTAATTTCTGTGCCGATGCGATTGGCGATCCTCGTTCTACTGCTTTTGTGGTGGAACAAGGCGTATTATTCAGCTTTGTCGCGCCGAGTTCGGGTAATGTGATGATTCAGGGAGTGAGTGATCCAAATGGCTTGGATGCACTTTCGTTAGAAATGGCAGTTTTCGCAGCCGCGGATTGCAATGGTGTGATGAACGAAGTCGCAGCATTGGCAGCAGGTAGTCCTGCGCCCAGTTTAGCCGCTCGCTGTTTAGAAGGTGGACAACGTTATTATTTATTAGTAGATGGCGACCGAGATAATGTAGATGGTTTATTTAATCTCCGTATTTCAGATATTGGCGAAGAGCCAAATGTTACGACGATTGATACGACGCTCTGTGCAGGTCAGCGAATTGCCATTGGTATAGGTATTTATAACACTACTGGCGAATACGAGGAAATTATTCCGCTGGCAAGTGGATGTGATAGTACCGTCATTTTAAATTTAATGGTTCAGACACCATTGGAATTAGATGGCGATTTGGTTGAAAATGCAACTGATGAAACCGCGACTGACGGCGTAGCGAGTGTAGAAGCAATGGGCGGTTCAGGCGTTTATACTTATGAATGGTCTGATGGGCAAACAACGGCTACGGCGACAGATTTAGTTGCCAATACCGAATATTGCGTCACGGTAATGGATGAAACAGGTTGTGACCAATCTACTTGCGTTTTTATTGATTTTATTAATAGTATCCAACCTGATGTGAGCGCCGATCCATTAAATTGTAATGGTGATAATAGCGGACAAATTGCGATTTCGGCAACGAAAGGCGAACCGCCTTATGCTTACAATTGGCAAGGCATTGACAATGATTTGAGTGGAAATGGTACGATTACGGCAGAAGATGAGTTATTTATTATTGAAAATTTACCCGCTGGTGAATACGAAATCACTTTCGCCGACATGGACGATACCAACCGTGATACGACGCTTAGTGTAGAAATAACTCAACCTACGCCACTGACTTTGGAAATGTCAGATAATGTGTCCGCTACTTGTTTTGCGGAATGCAATGGCGCACTGACCGTAAACTCGGGCGGTGGCAATGGAAATTATCGCTATGAATGGTCAAATGGCGCACAAGCGGAAGCTATTACGGAACTTTGCGCAGGTGAATACAGCGTCACCGTTTTTGATAATAATGAATGTGAAACCACGCTCGCACTCACAGTGAATGAACCATCAGAATTTATCGCGACGGCTACCGAGATTCAAGCCGTATCGTGTTTTAGCGAAAGCGATGGACAAATAGAAGTGACTGCCAATAAAAATATTCAGACGATCCAATGGAGTACTGGTGATGCGACCGCAACGGTAGCAAACTTAGCTGCTGGAACTTACGAGGTGACCATTACGGATTTGAACGATTGTAGCGCAGTAAGTAGCGTCGTCGTAACAGAACCCGACGCGCCGCTGGCTGTTTCGATTCAAATCGGTGCAGCTATTACCTGTAATGGTGTGGCAGACGGTAGTTTACGTGTAAACGCAACGGGACCAGCCGAGCAGTTAACTTATCAGTGGAGTAATGGTTCAACAACTTCCGTTGCCGACCTTTTACCTGCTGGCGATTATAGTGTAACGATTACCAATGCTAACGGCTGTACTGCAATGGCATCCACTACGCTAACCGAACCAACAGAATTAACCGCTAGCGTTTCCGCAAATATCATCACTTGTTTGGATGAACCCAATGCAGGTGAAATTTATATTGAAAATACCGCAGGCGGAATTACACCTTACGAATACTCGCTGGATGGCGTGATTTATACTGCAAATCCAAATTTGAATAATTTATTTGATGGCAATTATGAAGTATTGATTCGTGATGCCGTAGGTTGTGAAATAAGCCGCGACGTGATGATTGAGGGCCCACCAGAAGTGGTGGTAGATTTAGGTAATGATTTTACGGCTAAATTAGGCGAACCTGTTATTTTGGATGCCATTTCTAATATTCAAAATCCAATAGTTAGTTGGCAAGCCGATACTTTAGATTGCCAATCTGCAAATTGTGAAAGCGTAGAATTATTTCCATTAGAAACGCAAACCTATTCCGTTACCGTGGTAGATAGCATTACACAATGTCGCGCGACTGATCAAATTACGGTTACCATTGATAAGGCTCGCGATGTCTTTATTCCGAATGCCTTCAGTCCTGACGGTGATGGTTATAATGACCGTTTTACGGTTTTTACGGGTAACGATGTAGAACGCGTTTTAGCTTTCCGCGTGTATAATCGCTATGGCGCATTGGTATATGAAATGGAAGATTTCAAACCTAATGATGTAGAAACAGGTTGGGATGGAAGTTTTAATGGCGAATCGCTTAACTCAGGTGTTTATGTTTGGATGGCGGAAGTCGTTTTCATTGATGGTTGGCAGGAAATGTATCGGGGGGATGTGACGATATTTTAAATAAAATAAGAAAACAGAAGACAGACCGATAAATCTGAGAGAAGACAGACTTCCAAAAGTCCTGATTGTTAATTTTTTATACAAGTGATATATGTTCTGATGGAGTATGTTTATTCGTGTATTACTGCCTAGATTTAGATAAATTAGCTTTAAACGCTCAACTCTTTTCCTTGCAAAAGTGTTGAGCGTTTGTATTTTTCATAACGTCCGCCGTCTTCCCGACGGCGCATGTTTTCTCTTATTCATCGTAACAAATTTGACAGGCAGAAATGCCCATCCTCCAAATATGCAAGCCCACAAACTACAAGTTCAACGCACCGCACATTATTTCACCCTCGGCACACCAGGTGATCACATCGAAAATGTCTGGTTCGTCATTCACGGCTATGGGCAATTAGCGAAGACATTTATTCATAATTTCTCTGATTTGGATGATGGAAAAACGCTCGTCGTCGCACCTACGGGTCTCAATTATTTCTACTGGGATCGCTTCACGGGCAATCCCGTTGCCACTTGGATGACCAAAGAAAATAGGCTAGATGAAATCGCAGATTATTGTAATTATCTGCAGCAACTCTTTAATTTATACATTTCACAACTACCTGATAATGTGACGATTAACATCTTAGGCTTTTCACAAGGGGTGCAAACGACGATGCGCTTTCTACACGCAAAGCAACCATATTTCCACCGCCTAATTTTATGGGCGGGCATTCTTCCTGATGATTTGGATTTAACGCCGCAGCGTGATTATTTTGCTGCTAAGGATATTCATTTTATTTATGGAACGGAGGATGAATTTATTAAAGAAAAGTATGTGAAGATGCAGCTGGAGTTGGTTGAGAAGAATGAGTTGGAAGTGGAGGTGCATACTTTTGAGGGGAAGCATAAGGTAAAAAGGGAAGCACTACTAGAACTAAATGGGAAATTCTAGCTATTGATGATTTTTCATTTGAGCAATAATTGCTTTTAAGGAGTCCAAATCTTCCGATGATTTTTGTGTAAATTCTTGATACGCTTTTGTGAAATACACAAGAAATTCAGGTGCTAAGTTAGCACACATAATAAAATAAAGAGCTATGTCAGAATGGGCATAAGTACCACCATGACGACCTCGTTTTGAAAAGATACCTACTTGTTTTGTTTCACCCCATTTTTTAGGCGAGATAAAATGTTTAAGCGATGTAGGTGTTGCAAGCCAATCTAATAATTCTATTGCTTTTTGCTCGTCAAAATTATCATTGCTCAATTTTTCCCATGTGATTAGAAATTCAATGTTTGCCTTTGGCTTAAAAAACTTCCAAAATATTTCATAAAATGGTTTTTCGCTAATCGCAGTCCAAATATCATTCAAACAAATATAATCTCCTAGCTCGTTAGTGATTATCCTAATTTCATTTCCCAAAACGGTAATCGTTTCCTTCATATCTCCAGTTCAAATTTGATATTCCGATAAATCTCACGCAACGAAATACTCATCTGTAAATCAGGAATTTCTAAAACATCATCAATAGCATCTAGTGCAGTTTGTACCCATTGTCCATTTTCGTGTCTTAAAAAAGACTTGACTTCAATTTCATCTTGCGCTACAAAGATACATTGCATCAAAGAAGGAATCCGCTGATAGCGAAAAAATTTGGTTGTTTTATCGTATTTTTTAGTAGAAGGAGATAATATTTCAAAGACTATCGTAGGATGAACAACAATTAGCGGATCGCTCGTCGGCTGGCAGGTCACCACCACATCAGGATAGACATATCGCTTTTTTTCTTGTAATTGCGTCAATACATTTTCATCATATAACTCACAACCGCGTTCTTCAAATTCAGGCGTTTCAATCGCGCGAGTGATATTGCGTTTAATACGATTATGCGCTTTGGTAGTAGCTTCCAATGGAATCAATTCACCGTCTTGAAACTCGTGTCGAATTTCACTCTCTTGCTCTAAAGCTAAATATTCCTCAAAGGTTATTTTTCTACTTTTCTCTATCTTTTTCGCTGGATTCATCCGACTAGATTTTGAATTTTTAACCAATTTACAAAAAATCAAACATATCGCACTGCCGTTCGCAACATCTCATCCTCCAAAATAATCTCCCGAAACCCTACTCGCCTGTGATCCAACTGAAATTCCTCGTAGCCGTCATTGATTTGAAAATACAAGGAAGGCGTAATATAAACCGTCAAATTTCCCTTTTGAATGACTTTATCGACGTGATAATGCCCGCAGAAGACGTGAATGCGGCGATTGGAACGCAGTAGTAAGTCTGCCACTTCATCGCGATTAACTAATGGATGTTTAATATCCATAAACGGAACGCCGCCGTAAATTGGTGGGTGATGAATGAAAAGATAAACATCCTCGACTACAGTACTCAATTCCTGTTCAAACCATTGCATTTGCGATTGCGAAAGGGTATATTTGGAGGTATCTAAAAAGTAAAAAAACTGCTCCCCTAAACGTTTTTTATAAAATAAATCGCCGTTATTGAGTTGGGCATTTAAACCAAAAACATCCGCCAATATTGCTACATCATCATGATTCCCCGCTTGTACTTCGTAAGGAATGTTGATCTTATCCAATTCACCTTTCACCCATTCGTAAACCGCTCGGTCACCCACATCCAGACACAAATCGCCCGTGACGACTAGATAATCAGGTCGGCGTTCGACGGCCGCTTGTAGCGTAGTCAGGAAGTTTTGCCGCACATCAATATCGTGTGGCTTTTCATCAGCTGCGCCAATATGGAGATCCGTTAGTTGGATTATTTTCATAAAAAGAGCATTGTGTGGTTTTGAATTGGAACGCGGATTAAAGGGATTTGACGAGATTTACGCAGATTTTAAAAAATTAAGGCATCCGACAAAGACTTCGATTTGACGCTGAAAGACCCTGATTTTTATAATTCATGTAGGTCTCCGCAATTCTGCGGAGCAAGCTGTGAACGACAAAACAAAAGATGATGTCAGCGTCTTTCAGTGTCAACAATAAATTATTCACAAAATTTCGTACAGATCTATTGGTAAATCTGCGCTAATCCGTTCAATCCTATTCGATCCGCGTTCCTATTCTTCCCCCTACTTATCTGTTTCCTCAATCGGCTGTATCGCCCAATCTACCTTTGGCGACCGATAATAATTGACGTCTAGAATATCCAAACGTTCTGCTTGTGCGCCCAAACGAGCGCGATAATCTGTCCATTGTCGCAAGGAATCGGGTGTCCAACCAATTTCGGCATAACCCATAATTCGTGGAAAAAGCAGGTATTCTATATCATCCAAAGATTGAATCGTTTCGCCCCACAGCGGTGCTTCTACACCGAGAATATTTTCAACGGGAATACTTTCCATATAGGTCACTGGACTCCATTGGTAGCCCGTATCGACCTCGATTTCACCCGCCCAAGTCAAGCCCAACTGCGTTGTAGAATCATATTTCATATCCAAATACGCTTTCTTGGCAGGTGACAATACAATTTGCAAATTTTGTTCCACGGCTGCGGCGGCGTTCT
Source organism: Saprospiraceae bacterium (assembly GCA_045106545.1). Taxonomy (GTDB): domain Bacteria; phylum Bacteroidota; class Bacteroidia; order Chitinophagales; family Saprospiraceae; genus JBGCES01. The sequence goes on along the minus strand of JBGCES010000810.1, from coordinate 922 downwards.
CCTCAGACCGCCAGTGTTGCGCTACGGCATTAGTGGGTAAATCTGCTGCGACTACATCATCCCAACCCATCAGTTGCTTATCTAATGAATCGACAATTTTGGCGACGCGTTCAATAAAATAGACGTAATCACTCGGTCGAGTGGCATCCGATTCATCGCCTCCGATGTGTAAATACGGTCCAGGAGTCATTTCTGCTAACTCACCTAGTACGTCCTGAATGAACTCATAAGTCGTCTCTGATTTTACACAAAATGTACTAAATCCGACCTTCATGCCTGTGTATAGTTTCCGCGCTTTGCCATCGCAGTTGAGTTCGGCATAGGAAGCCAGTGCCGCATTCGTATGACCGGGCATATCAATTTCGGGCACAATCGTAATAAAACGATCTGCTGCATATTGGACAATGTCGCGGTATTGTTCCTGCGTATAAAAACCGCCTTCTCCCCCACCTACTTCGGTACTCCCACCAATTTCGGTCAACTTTGGACGGCTTTTTATTTCAATCCGCCAGCCTTGATCGTCTGCCAAATGCAGGTGCAAGACGTTCATTTTCACCATCGTCAAGTGATCGATATAACGTTTTACGGTTTCTACGGGAAAAAAATGACGCGCTACGTCTAGCATTGCGCCGCGATAAGCAAAAGTTGGATTATCGTAAATCAGTCCACTGGCAATTTCCCAAGTGGTATCAATGGTTTCGGTGGATTCGATCAATGGTGGAAGCAGTTGACGAACAGTTTGCAATGCGCGAAAAATACCCGCTGGCGTTTTACCCGAAATTTGCACGTTATCTTCGGTAATTTCTAATTGGTGTGCTTCGTCGTTTCCAACTAAAGCCCCATCCGTTTTTAAGACAAAATCACCAATCGCAGGCGGATCTTCGCTCGTCAAAATGGGAAATTCATAGCCCGTCGCAGTGGT
>JBGCES010000081.1:0-3292 GCA_045106545.1 Saprospiraceae bacterium | reverse complement strand
CTGGTGCGACGTAGCACATATATTACGTATCCAATTGGAACGTCAAGATATCAAGTATTTTCCTTCCTTACGCGAGTACTCCCAGTACTTCGGTGTCAATAAAAACCTACTCGACGAACTCAATAAAAAGATCGTTATTATGCACCCTGGCCCGATTAATCGCGGGGTAGAGATCACCAGTAAAGTTGCTGATTCTGAGCATTCGATTATTTTGGATCAGGTAGAAAATGGCGTAGCTGTACGGATGGCGGTGTTGTATTTATTAGCGGCGCGGAAAGAGGTTTGAAATCAAGAATGGACAAAGTAATTTTTGACGCAGAAGGACGCAGGTTTTTACCGTAATACTACGGAACGAGTTATGATTTAAGTAGGTCGTACGCAAGATGATTTTAACATGAAATCAAATTATTTCCGTTTCAGAATTTACTTCTTTTTTAAAACTTTTAACAGCCTTACAGAGTGATGTTGAATCTCTGCTGTGTTCCATCAAAATGGAAATATTTTACGCTTTGGATTACACATTATCCGTTATACTTTACACATTAATCCATGTTTTCTAAATCGGAACTACAACGTTATGCTCGCCACTTCGTTTTACCAAATTTTGGTAAAGAAGCGCAATTGAAACTAAAAAATGCACGGGTGTTGGTCGTTGGCGCAGGTGGATTGGGTTCACCCGTTTTGTTATATTTAGCAGCAGCGGGTGTGGGAAATATCGGCATTGTGGATTTTGATACAGTCGATGATAGTAATTTGCAACGACAAGTATTATTTACCGTGCAAGATGTCGGTTTAGCGAAAGCGGAAACGGCGAAACAACGTTTATTACAACTCAACCCTCACCTTAATATCGAAGTCTTTCCCGTTGCGCTCACTGCTGATAATGCGTTAGAAATCATCAAGAACTATGACATCGTAGCCGACGGTACGGATAATTTTCCGACGCGTTATTTAGTCAATGATGCTTGTGTCATTTTAGGAAAAGTCAACGTTTACGCCTCCATTTTTCGCTACGAAGGACAAGTTGCCGTTTTTAATTATCTAAAAGAAGACGGCACCCGCTCAGCAAATTATCGTGATTTGTTTCCACAACCGCCTGCGCCTGATACGGTTCCCAATTGCGCAGAAGGTGGCATTTTAGGCGTTTTGGCAGGTATGATCGGCACGCTACAGGCAAATGAAGTGATTAAAGTAATAAGTGGAAATGGTGAGCCGCTCGTTGACCAATTATATATTTTAGACTCTGCCTCTCTCCTATCGCGTAAGTTAAAAATTAGAAAAAATTCCTCCATCAAAATCACCGAACTCATTGATTATCAAGCGTTTTGTGGACTAAAAACTAATGAAAAGGAAAATTCTAACGGCGTAAAAGAAATTACAACGGAGGAGTTCAAAAAGTGGCAGCGCAGTGAATATCAGCATCGACTACTTGATGTGCGCGAAGAATATGAATACGAAATTGATAATTTAGCAGGTGAGTTAGTTCCGTCGGAGCAAGTTGCAGATTATGAATTTGATTTTAATCCAACCGTAAAAGTCGTCGTGCATTGCAAAAGTGGGGCACGGAGTCAACGAGCAATTGAGGTATTGAAACAGCGGTTTCCAGAAGTGATTTTTTTGAATTTGACAGGTGGGATTGATGCTTATAGAAAAGGTTAATCAATTACCTCGATTTGAGGATTTCGCTTCAATATAAACTTCAAAAAGCGTTCGGGTTCTTTTACTGATATAGTCGCACGTGGAATAATGTTATCTGTATTATAAATTATCAGCCCCTTCATCTTACCTCTTTTACGGATGATTTCAATCGTTTTAATTTCGCTAATCTTTACTACTCTTGTTGGTTGATGTCCAAAACGATGATAAGGCGTTATTTTTTGAATATAGTCATCAGCAATAAAATAATCTGTTATAAAATATGATACAGCAAACACAGCTCCGAATGCTCCAATCAAATAAGAAAACTTCAATCCTTTTACCCAATCCTGAAGGTACATAATCGCCCCTAAAATGATAATTCCCACTAGTGAAAGATAAAAAATAGTTAGCCAATGATTTGTAGAACGAAAATAAATTCTCCGCATAGCAGTGTACTTTTCTAAGTAAAAACTCAACTTTTTATTTCACTCTCAATTGTGGATTCTCCCTTTTCAACAAATTCAAAAACTCCCCTGCTCGTTCTACTCGCACCGTCATCTGAGGAATAATTTGGTCAGAATCATACAGCTTCATTCCCACTACTTCGCCATCTTTTTTAATTAATGCTACTAATGTTAAGTTACTGATAATCAATGCTCTATCCAATCCACTTTGGTTTGTTCCCAACGTATATTTTTTAAGTTGTCCACCTTCAATAACGTACTCAGAATACACGACGGCAGGCAATCCTAACATGGGAACTGCAATTAATAATACGTACATCAAACCCGCTTTTACGTTTTCACTAAAATAAACGATAGGCACACAAGTTAGCAGCAGTAAAATGGAAAATATCCACTTAAAACGCTTGTCGGTACTACGAAAACGAGGAGTTTTATCTTTCATGATTTTACATTTATCACCTCCAGTGTAAATTCGCCGATTTCAGGTTTACGTCCGGGGATGTCCCACCAACCGTTGTAAGATACTTTTTGCGGTAAATATTTTTGCTCTCCATCGATATTATGCTGCTGCAATTCGATTTCCGTAGTCACATCAAAATCAAATGCCAACCCAAAATATTTTAACTGATACCGCCGCGCTACGACTTGGAAAGTTTCTTTATCAAAATACGTTTCCAGAAATTTAATAATTGTTTTATCTTCTTTTTTGGTTTGAAATTCGGGTTTAACCTCGGCGGTAAATACATAGCAATCGCGTTGATTTTGATATAATTTTGAGCGAATCGAATAGTTATAATATGGCGTCAATTCCTTAGAAAAAATCTGCGTTTTTTTTCCTACAATGGGTACATTAACGGGTTTTCCAGGTTGAAAAATTAGCTTTTTTAATTCATTGATGTGTTTATTCAATCCTTTTTTATTGGCTTTGAGCCCTTCTGCAAAAGGATCTCCACATTTTCGACCTCTCGTGAAAAAAACCCGATCGTACATGAGGGCAGTATAATAGTGATATTTACGTTTGCGCTTATTTTTGAAAAAATTGCCCGTGGTTTTTTCTTCAGAAAACTTCATCGTACGACACACTCCTTTACTCTTTTGTTGAGCAAGGCTGGAGTAATCGGCTTTGATACTTCCATCTTTATCATAAAAAATAATTTGATTATTAAAATCCGCCGTTACAAATCTCAGAT
>JBGCES010000809.1:0-5118 GCA_045106545.1 Saprospiraceae bacterium | reverse complement strand
ACATTTGATTTGACCTAAATTAAATCCCCAATCCTCTGGCTTCCACCAATTAGCAGGGAAATTATATTCTGCTGAGATGCTCGATGGGAAATTAGCATTGACCACCGTCAAAGTGACGGTCAAGCCGTTAAATTTATACGGGTTATTAATATTTCGATTTTGTTCTGATTCCCACTTATCATAATGCTCTTGAATGAAACGAAAATTGGAATTCATATAACCCGTATAAGTGTTTTGTTGTGCGGCACTAAAGTCAGAATAATTTTGCGGCGTAATGGGTGTTTCAACAAAATCACCCGTTGCTGGATCAATACTGATAATCCGATCTCCTGGAATAAAACTCCCACGTAGGAAAGGCGCTCCATCTTGATCTACCAATATTTTGAGTCGCTCAATTTCCCTCGGACGAATAATGCGTTTTTTGCTTTCGGTAGTTGGTTCACCGATACCATCATCCCAATAATCTTTATTATTAAAAAGAAATACGCGCGGATAACTAAAAATATCGCTAATATTTTCCATTCCAGAATAATCAAACGTATTGGTAATAATCATATTGGTACCAAACATTTGCCGAAAAGTAGGGACGTCTCTTCCACCACTATAAATAGATTGATAAGTAGTTGGTAAACTAATTTTTTGCGGTTCACCTAAACTCGTATTGATATTGGGCTGTGAATCTGTACAGTCATTCAAATTGATGGTACCACAATTCGCTGGTTGATAATCATTAACCGTGATGGGGCCAGCTGTCACTTGGTCATTTACTTCGTCAATCACCGTAATCGAATAATCTCCAGGTGATAAGTTTGATATGATATGAACCGTTTCGTTACTATTCGTTGTGACAATTCCTGTACTCCATTGGATTTGATATGGTGCAATGCCACCAGAAATATTGGCAGCTACCGAACCATCATTAGCATTTTCACTACTCAAATCAATTCTACTTAATATCACTTGGAGTGGCAAACCACGTTCGTCGGCTACTAGTATCTCTGCATTTTGAGTTTTTCCTAGATTATCAGAAACGGTCACTGAGTATTTTCCTGCTGATAAACCATAAATCGTATAATCAGCGGCAAAGCCACCTGATACTTGCTCGCCGGTACTCCATTCGATGCTGTAGGGAGGTTCTCCTTCATCAATAGTCACCGTAGCACGACCGTCACTACCAAACTCTACATCTTGCTTACTCATAATCAAGTTTAATTGAGCATTGGAAGGTTCATTTACAGAAATAAGTTCAGAAACCAAGCGCTGTTGATTGCCATCAGTAATCGTAACTTGATAATCCCCTTGTGGTAAACCATAAATCGTTTGGGTCGGTAAATAGGTGCCATCAATCACTTCCCCTCTACTCCACTCTACCAAAAACGGCGGAGTAGCATTAATCAATTGAGCCGTCACCGTTCCGTCGTTGCCATTGGGATAGCTTACATCGGTTTTGCTCATCTGAATACTAAATTCAGTGGATGGATTTTCGTTGACCGTTACTTCAAAAGGAACAACAATTTGATCTGTAGCATCACTAATCGTAACACCATAAAGCCCAGAGCTTAGATTTGATAATATATGAGTCGTTTCAGTAGTATTTTCGATTACTTCGCCGTTGCTCCATTCTACTCGATATGGTGGTTTTCCAGAAGTTATTTGAGCAGTTACAGTACCGTTATTTTGTTGGAAATCAGCATTTGTAGCACTAAGCTGAGCATTAAGTATTTCAGGATTAACGATTTCATTACAATCGGCAGAACTAGTAATATCTAAAGTAGTTTGGTAAGTTCGATTCTGAATTACATTAAAATATACAACAACGTACAGATCAGCGGTATGAACAGCATTCATCGTGTAAAAGACCTGGTCATTAGATGAGAAAATAACTTGACCATTTTCTATTGCAATCCGTAATCTATCCCCACGTGCTACTCGCGAAAAACCAGCCTTCCATGTTCCGAGATTATAGGCATGTTTTGTTTCAGGACTACCAAAAGCATCAACACCGATGGAATAAGTAAAGTCTTTCCAGCTATCTAAATTATCCTGTTCAGATAATCCGATCCACATCGACTCCTCCGTTAAATCGGATTGAATTAGAAATTCAACAAAACCATCACCACTGCCCACCTTTTCGGTACTGATTAAAACACCTGATTGATCAATTGAGTAGGTACCTTTATCGAATTCGACCCCTTCTGTATCAGAAACTTTCCAACATACGGGAAAGGTCTGTGCAAACAGATGATTAAACACAAAAAATAGTGTTATTGAGAGGATGCAGCATTTATTCATACAAAAATGAATTGGAGGTTGCTATAAAAAACAACTCATTTACAAGTTATTGTTTCCAAATCCCTTCTTATAAATTGAAATATTTTGGGTAGTAAAACCCGTTTTCTGCATAGTTTAAATAACCGTTCTTTGACAAATTTTATGGTCAGATTAAAATGATTTGAAAAGCGAGCTCAAGGCAGCATTAAGAGCATTTTTAACTGACTGTTTAAGAACTTTGTCAAGGAACCAAAAGAATTATATAATGTAGGAATGACGCTTAAAAAAACGTGATTTATAGATTAGAAAAGATTGTCATTCAATTTTGAAAAAATAGAGGTACTTGACTGAGTATTTTAGTACCATTGCGGATGAGATGTTTAACATGTGCATAACAAATCTAAGAAAAAATAGAGCTTAGTCCAAATTTACTTACTATAGTTTAGGAAACAGTTTGGTATAAATAATTTTAATATTATAGAATATTTATTGTTGTTGTTTTTTGAAATCCAGTTACAACGGGCAAGATTTTTGCCCTGTTAAGGTTCAATCACCTCTCCATGCACCAATGTGATATTTTTTCTAAATAGGGGATTATTCATGAACAAACTAACTCATATTAATTCAAATAAAGGTAGGGAAACGCCACTAACCTTCCACGAGCAAAAAATTAGAAGTCTCCGAGCTCGCGTAGCTATTCCATTTCTCACTAATCTATTAATAAACGCAATTCTTTACTGGCTAGGAGGTGTTTATCTGGGTTTACAAATTTCCTTAGGACTGATGGTTGTCTTAGTTGGCGTACCACCGCTTCTGTACACTTTTGGATTCGGCAGGCACAAGCATTCCGTTCTATTCTTTTTACCTTTCTACGCCATATTATTGATTACCATTTGTGTTACAGTCGGTATTCATTCTAATATCCACTTCGGATTCATGATACTTATTTATACCAGTTTTGTGTTCATGCGAAATGAAAAAGAGCGCATGATTTCCTTTATTATTGGGATGGTTGGAATTTTCTTTTGTCTATATGTATTCCACTTCACTACCCCATTAATTCCTTATCCATATCCATTTCTGGGTAGCCTTTCTAATAGTTTTACGGTCGCCATTATTTTATATATCATTACGATGCACCATCGTGATGTCAAAGACAGACAAGAAGAAAATCTACGGGATAACCAAGAATTTCACCAATCTATCATTCAGGGCGCCATGGACGCAGTGATTATTTTTGATGATAAATTAGAAATAGTGCAATGGAATAAGCAAGCTACTGCTATTTTTGGTTACGAACCACAAGATATTTTAGGTAAAAATTGGGTAGAATTACTAACTAACAAAAATCACTTAAAATACCCAAAAGCTATACAAAGCAATAATCGCCAAGAAATTAATAAATGGCTAAATCAACGCATGGACGTCATCGGTATTCGCCAATCTAGTGAGAAATTTCCACTCGAAACTACTATCATCGCCACTCCATATAAAGGAAAATCTTTATTTACGGCATTTCTACGTGATGTTACGCATAAGAAAGAAGCAGAAGTAAACCTGCAAGAGATGAATATGGAACTGCAACAATTTGCAAGTATGGCATCGCATGATATGAAAGAACCACTCCGAACAATTAGCAGTTTCTCTAAATTATTAGAACGCAAAGTAAAAGATCGTCCTGCTACTCACGAGTACCTCTACTTTATTCAAGATGCTGCCAAACGCATGAATACCCTACTGGAAGATCTAATTGCCTACGCGCGTGCAGGTAAAGAAACTCAAGTGACCCAGCCAGTAAATCTAAATAACGTCCTTATTTTCGTAAAAAATAATCTACACGATCTCATCCTAAGAAAATCCGCAATTATCGAAGCCGATGAACTGCCGACAGTCGAAGGTCATCAAACGCCTTACTTGCAGCTTTTACAAAATATTATTAGCAATGGTATCAAATACCAATCGGAAAATGCTCAACCACATATTGAGATTCGCTACCATGAAAAAAGAACTAAACATATTATTAGTATTCATGATAATGGTATCGGGATGAGTGAAGAGTATTTGGGTAAAATATTTGAACCATTTACCCGACTTCATTCACGACAAACGTACGAAGGCACAGGTATTGGACTAGCTATCTGTCGGCGAATCGTTCTGCGCTACGGTGGACAATTAAAAGTGACTTCTGAACTAGGTACTGGTACTACTTTTTATATCGAAATTCCCAGATCCAACGCTTTAGCAAATCCCATCCCCAAAGGCATTCTAATCGAAAATTAGTACCCCTACCTTATTATAACAAACTAATTTTAAACGAAAAAACTCTACATCGTCAGCCTAATCATTGTTATGGGCAATGGAGTATTGATTATGAATCGTTTTCAATCTTATTATCACTATTTTTATTAAAATCCCAACTTTAGTTTTACATTTATTCTAACAACCACTAATGTTTAATCACCTCATATAACTACCATTCAATGTTTATTCGGCTTGTAATATTTTTCATATTCATTTGGCTTGCTGGAATAAATAACATCAGTTATTCACAACAATTTACCAACAATTCTAACTCAAGCTTAGATAGTATAAATACATATTCGCTCTCTGACTTCACTCCCATTACTTACTTCCAAGATAAAAGTAATGCGATTCAGAAACTTTCAGAAGTTCAACAAAAACCTTTTATATCCGCACCAGATAATTTAAAATTTACGACTAGTAATACAGCTTATTGGCTAAATTTTCAACTTGCCAATTCAACCAATGAAACGCAAGAATGGTGGCTAGATGTAAATGTGTTTGATAGTTTAATGTTGATCACAGTAGCAGATTCTACCATAGCTT
>JBGCES010000808.1:0-8817 GCA_045106545.1 Saprospiraceae bacterium | reverse complement strand
TGAAAGTGATGGGCGATAAGTGGTTTCAATACAAAAAGAAGAAATCGGAAGAGCGCGCAGCAGCAGCATTGGCAGGCGCGTAATGGAAATGGAGGACAGACATTCTTGTCTGTCGTGTCGCTCACATACGTTTACTAAACTTCAAAAGTTTAGTAAACGTAACTTTTTGACCTTATTCAACTTCATGAATCATTCCCAGCAAGACATTCAATTGGTTTGGCAGGATCTATCTACGGAACTACTTTCATTTATCGAGCGTCGAGTTGGAAATCGGGAAAATAGCCGAGATATACTCCAAGATGTCTTTATCAAAGTACATCAAAACATTCATCAATTAAAAGATTGCTCTAAATTAACTAGCTGGGTTTATCAAATTACTCGTCGAACCATCCTCGACCATTTACGCAGTCAAAAGCAAAATCTCGCAGTATCTCACCTACCAAACTCAGACTTCCAATCACCTGATTATCAGCAACTTACTCGCTGCATACAAAGCAAAATCCAGCAACTACCTGAAAAATATCGCGAAGTCATTCTATTAACTACTTTCCAGCAATTAAAACAAACTGAACTTGCCGATTATTTGGGTATCTCCTACTCAGGCACTAAGTCTCGTGTACAACGCGCGAAGGATAAATTAAAAGATTTGGTTTCTGATTGCGAGCAGGTAGAAGTGAATAAAAAAGGAAAAATTAAGGGTCACCAGCTAGATTATTAACTTTTTTGCGTCTTTTCAAAATCATGCCCGTCTATGGTTGGACAATTTATTTATCATCATATAAAATTTCCAATATGGACGCGCTTCAAACCATCGAAGTTCAAATTTTAAACGCATTTGTAGACAATAACCAGGGAGGAAATCCAGCCGGTGTGGTGCTTAATGCGGATGCATTAACGAACGAGCAAAAATTAAAAATTGCCGCCGCTGTCGGATTATCAGAAACAGCTTTTGTATCCAAATCTAAAATCGCAGATTTCAAATTAGATTTTTTTACACCCAATCGGCAGATTGCCCATTGTGGACATGCCACTATTGCGACCTTTTCTTATTTGGCTCAATTAGATAAAATCCCTGCTGCCGAAACTTCTAAAGAAACTATTGACGGTATTCGGCGCATCACAGTCAATAACGGCTTGGCGTTTATGGAACAAACGGCTCCAAAATATACCGAAGTAACTGATTTACAAACTAAAATCCTGTCTTCGCTAGGTCTTAGCGAGCGTGATTTATTACCAGACGCGCCAATCCTAAAAGTAAATACGGGCAATTCTTTTTTACTCATTCCCGTAACTGATACTAACATTTTAGCGCAAATTAATCCGAAACAAGAGCAAATTACTCAAATCAGCGACCAGTTAGATTTGATTGGTTATTACGTTTTTACCCCCAATACAGATGATATAACGAGAGATGCGACCACTCGCATGTTTGCACCGCGCTACGATATACCAGAGGAAGCAGGGACAGGAATGGCGGCGGGCCCGCTTGCTTGCTATTTATATGATATTTTAAAGTTACGCAAAAAGCAATTTTTGCTTCAGCAAGGTAAATTTATGTCGCCTCCTTCCATCAGTTTAATTCAGGTGAATTTAGAAATTGAAGCGGATAAAATAACTGGATTAATGGCGGGTGGAAAAGGCATCGCAAGTAGCAAAATGACGGTTCAGATAGATAATCTTGATAACTAGGTAAGGGGTTAAAGTTGAACTATTTATCTGTTTTTCTATAAAAAACGTTGAATGGTTTACTTTAGGGAGTAGGAATATTGGTTTCTATTTTTAATTATCGTGTTTTGATTGTGGAATGGTAAAATTGTGAGCGTGCAAACACAATTTGACCATTTCACAATTGCACCATTTACATTTGAGCAACACGAAAATAAAGTGTTCAAAATGTTTCTAAAATTCGGGATGATCCATGTTTGTGTGTGTGGTATCCTCCTTTTTTATTGCAATAAAAATCGCACAACTAAACAATTTAATTTTATTTATTCCAATAAAAATTATATATCTCTTCTTTTTATTAAGTCTACCATCCTACCTCCTTTTTTTATATTTATGACAACTTTGATTGCTGCATTAGCCAATCAACCTCACAAAAGCACTTTTTTCACCCTTGTTTAACCATCCACAATTATACACATGAATTATTATGAAGCGATCAATTTTGCGAATACTGCCACTTCCATCGGACTATTTTTAGGCGTCACTTTATCGATTTTCTTATTATTTAATCAATCTGCCAAGAATAAAGCGAACCTGTTTCTAGGACTATTGATACTCTGCTATTCAGCCAACATGCTACAGGGATACCTATACGGATCTCGTGTTCTAGACCAGGTACCACACCTTATTTGGTTGGGTAATTATCTCGTTCCTTTTGTAGGCCCACTCATGTATTTTTACGTTTTAGCTTGCACCGAAAAAGGGTTCAAAATGCATCCTAAACTTTACCTACACTTTATACCGTTTATTATTAGTATGATTGGATTTATGCCAATCGCAATGTTAGATGGTGCGAGTAAATACGCTTTGTTTGTTAAACTCGTTAATGAGGGTGAGCTTGCATTTCCAGCTTGGCACCGTATGCTACGTGTTTTACACATGGCTGCTTATTTCATATTATCCGTATTATTAATACTCAGATATCGTCGCCATATCAGTAATACCTCTTCTAATATTCATGTTGCTTATCACCGTTGGCTATTATTTTTCAGCTTGACATTGATCGCTCCAGTCTGTACCTATTTACTATTTGGACTGACAAATAATAATCCTTCCTTCCCATCAATTCTTATGGGTAATATCTCTTTTTTTCTAACCTGTATTTACTTAGCCGTATTGTTCAAGCCCTCTTTATTTAACAAGTTTCCCAATCAGATTGACCCCGTAACGGAAAATTCTAAAAAGAAATACCAAAATTCAAGTTTACATACGGAACAGAAAGAAAAGCTGGTAGAAAAACTACTTACCTATATGGAGAAGGAACAACCTTTCCAACAATCTGAATTAACGCTGGATGAATTAGCAGAACAAGTTAATATCCCGTCCCATTATCTTTCCCAGATCATCAACGAAAAATTGCAAGTCAACTTTCTTGATTTTGTTAACAAATATCGAGTTGAAAAAGCAAAAGAATTGATGACTAACCCAAAGTACGAACACTATACCATTATTGCTGCTGCTTTTGAAGCGGGTTTTAATTCGAAAACCGCTTTTTATACTGCCTTTAAAAGATTTACTGGTACTACTCCTGGCAAATATCGCCGGTCGGTCGCTGCTTAAAATTATAATTTTCACAAATCTACTGCTGCACGTCAAGTAGTTTTCGATATTTTATTTTCACCTAAAGTCCGTAAATACTAAAATTAGTGTTTACGGACTTTTTTATTTAAAAATAATTTGTTTTCAGTGCGCATTTTTACAGAAAATATAAATCGCTGATATTCAATTATTTACAACTATTCTGAGTGCATATTTTTATCCGCATTTATAAATCCGAACTTTTTTTTTCCGAATTCATAAGGGCGGACGTCCGTCTTTATCAATCCGAACGTTTAGTGTGATTCCCTGCCCTACCTTTGTATCGTCAACAAAACCGAAAAAGTATCGGCAGACAAAAACATTCACAAAATTAAATTTCAACAAACACTTAAATTAAATAATCATGACTAATCAAATCACTCTTATCGCTAAATCTTTCTTACTAGTAGCTTTCCTTTTGGGTTTAAATTCAACTAGCAACGCTCAAAGTCTAGCAGCAGTAGAGACTCAACCAACTAACCTGTTTATAGCTAAAAAAAGTGACCACTTCGTAGCGCCTGTAATGCAAAAAGCAATGTTTGAAGGTGGAGCAACCGCATTAACCAACTATATGGATACACAAATTGACTACCCCGAATTAGCCCGCGAGTACGCCGTTGAAGGTACTGTAATCGCTCGCTTCCGCGTCATGGCAGATGGTTCTATTCAACACCTAAGCATTAAGCAATCTTTGAATTCTGCTTGTGACCGTGCTGTATTGAAAGCAATAGAAAATATGCCTCGCTGGACACCAGCACAGCAAGGAGCTCGTCAAGTAGCCATGTGGCGTGAAGTTCCTGTAAAATTTGTTTTGGACTAATCTAGCCGGCATTTAACACCCTAATAATCTAAGTAGGTTGACAGATTTAAGACGCTAGACATTAGACGTTAGAAAATTGATAGTCAATAAGTTTTCTAACGTCTAATATCTAAATTCTAACGTCTATCTACTTAATTCAATTTCATCCTAATTATTCATCTTAACAAAAACTAACAAACATGAAATCTTTAACAACTACCACTATCAATACTGCTAACCCTACCGCTTTCAAATCACTTTTCAATGCTTTCGTAGATACCATCACTTTCAAGTCGTTCCGTACGATGTGGAATGCGGAAATAGAAATCAGTTTCACTAAGGAAGACGAAGTCGCTATGTATCGCGAATTAGGATTGTAAGTATCATTCCAACTGAATCAACTAAATATTCATTCATTTTACCACCTATAACTCTATATCATGCAAGCTATCAATATTACCAATACAACTAACTCCTTATTACAATCTTTCGCCCACACAGTCAATTTGAAATCTTACCGCAAACTGTGGAATGTTGAAATTGAGGTCAAACTAACCAAAGCAGATGAAGTCGCTATTCACCGCGAATTAGGTTTATAACTACATCGCAGCATTAAAAACTAAACACTTATTCAATCACACCTACAATCACTAATCATGCAAGCTATTAATATTACCAATACAAATAACAATCTGAAATCAATTATTCAATCATTAGTGCAGCAAGCTAAAGACATCGTAAAAGATAATTTTATACATGCTTACATTCGGGATTACATCATGGATTTTGATGTCCGTTTTACACAGGAAGATATCGATGCTATCCACGAAGAGTGGCATTTTTAGCAGAGTTTAATTGTTGAAAAAATTGAACTGTTCAGGCAAAAAGTTAATAAAAAACCCACTAGAACAAAACTTGTCACGTCTTTAGCGTGAAAATACGTCTAAATACTAGTCATTCTTGTACTTAAATTAAAATTCAAATCATCATGTTATCCATACACCTAACTCGTACTCATGCTATCTCTACCTCTAATTCAGTAAAATCATTCTTCCGACGCGCATTTGAGTTGATAACGTTTAAATCTTACCGTGATTTGCTCGCTATGGACTTAGATTTAGCATTGAATCACGCTGATATTGCCGCCATATATGAAGAACTTTATCCCTAGTGCGACTAGTCCGAAATAAGTATCTACCTTTTTTGTTCTAAAACCCTTGCTGGTACTGAATTTTAGGTAGTTAGTTATTTGAGTTTTGTACCACTAGGTTCAAAATTACTCAACGACTGATAACAGAATTTATAACTTATAACATTCCTTATTATGGCACAACTTGCAACACCTACAATTATAGAATCTAACAATTTTTGGATAAAAAAACCTCAGCAATTAAGGGTCGTTACTTTCAATTACTTACCCTCAGCTTATAGATTTGTTTCTGATTGGATAGCAGAACAGGGACATAAACATATATTAGCCATTACTACACCAGGCCCTAAATCAAGACCTACTCCTTCCTATCGGGATGTACTTTCATTAATACCAAGAAACGTAGATACGCTAATTACGACTAAAATGAAAACGGTAATTACACCAACTTTACGCCAATTGAAGCCAGATATTATTTTGTGTTTCTCTTTTCCTTATCGACTTACTCCAGAGGTATGTGCTATTCCTACTACTCTACAGAACACCGAATACATATTGCTATTTTTACCATGATGTTTTCCGCTATTTTTACAGGAGCAATGCTCTTTGCTTTTGGTCGTTTTAAATTTGGCAAATTAGTACGATTTTTACCTTTTCCAGTCATTAGGGGATTTTTAGCAGCAATAGGTTTAGCTCTTATTCTTGGAGGCATTTCTACCACTACGAATAAGGATTTAACAATATACACATGTGCCCATTTTTTATCATTATCCTTATTAGTAAAATGGCTACCAGGAGTAGTACTTGCCATAGCTTTGTACAAAATATCTGCTTATTGGAAAAGTGTTTTAGCATTTCCAGTAATTCTAGGAAGTGCCTTTTTGCTCTTTTATTCAAGTAGCATTTTACTTGAGGTCAGTACTTCGAGCTTAATGGCAGATGGATGGTTGCTAGGTCCATTTGCAAAGGCTCAAGCTTGGGCACCCCCTGATTATACTCAAATTTTATCCATTAATTGGGATTTTCTAATTCAGCATTTGGGAATCATTGCTACTATTCCGTTCGTTTGTTTTATTGGGGGCTTGTTGATGCTTAGTGCTATAGAATTAACAACGGGAACGGAGACAGATGCCAATTTTGAGTTGGAAACAATGGGGTTAAGCAATCTTCTTTCTGGGATTTTCGGTGGTGGTTTTATTGGTCATCCATCTACAACTTTTACAGTAATGCAATTCGAACTAGGGGCTACGACTCGCCTTGTTGGCATTTTAAGTGCCATCATTACTGGTGTCGTATTGGTAACAGGTATTCATTTATTAGGTTTTATCCCAAGATTCATTGTAGGTGGACTACTGATTTTTTTCGGCTATCAGTTTCTTAACCATTGGGCTATAAAAGCGGTTCAAGATGCCCCGCATTGTGATTTGTATATTATAGCGACTATTATTATTACTTCTCTTTGGTTTGGCTTTGTTCCATCTATCATTTTTGGACTTATAGCGGCTAGCGTATTTTTTTTATATCAATATTGTCAGACTAGCGTGATTAGACAGATGGCGACGAGGGCTTCGCAACCAAGCCAAATGCCCAGAAATACGCTACATCAGGATTGGCTACAAACCAATGGAACACGCATTGCCGTTTTTGGCTTGCAGGGTTATATTTTTTTTGGGAATGTACATTCGCTTCGGGAACAAGTGATGTCCTATGCTATTCCTAACCATCAAGAGGAAATTGACTATATTATTTTAGACTTTCGTTATGTTACAGGTATGGATACTTCTGTTCTTCGAAGTTTTCAAAAATTACAAGTACAACTCTTACGAAAAGATATTAACCTAGTATTTGCGGAACTCTCCTCTCAACAAGAAGCAATGATGTATAAAATCGGCTTTTTCGCAACTGCAAAAAAAGGCATAGAGCCATTTGCAACTTTAGATGAGGCATTAACTTGGTGCGAAGACCAACTTCTGACTACTAACAGTTTACTAACTTATCAGGCTGAAAATTGAGCCTGATAGATATGTGTTACTAAACACCCTACAAGGCTTGATAGCTTTGCAAGGTATTTTTAGTTTTTAATAATCGAGTGCCGTACCACGAAAAGGCTTCACCGTCTACTAATTCAATGGGTATAGTGGGAAACTGCTCACGTAATTCAGCGATATGTTTTTCTTTGAATGGAAAAGGTTCGGAAGACAGTAAAATCACTTCGGGATCCCGTTTTTTCAGATCTGCTAAGGTGAATTGCGGATAACGCGTTTGTTCACCAAAAACATTATCAAAACCGACGCGGCGCAGCATATCATGAATATAAGTGTCATTGCCAACCGTCATGTATGGCTTTCGCCAAATCAAATAAGCGGCGCGTAAACTACGTTGCGGCAGCAAATCTGCCATGATCTGTTGCTGCTGTTGGACAATTTGCTGCGCCTTTTCTATTTGACCTACTACCCTACCAATTCCTAAAATCATCTCCAAAGCAGCGGGAAAATTCGGTACATCGCTAATCCAAACGGGAAATTCTGCGGCTAGTGTTTCCACCTGTTCACGATCATTTTCTTCTTTATTGGCGATAATCAAATCGGGTTGTAAAGCGCGAATTTGCTCAATTTTCAACTGCTTAGTACCGCCGATTTTTGGAATCTGCTTTACCGCATTTTCTGGATGTACGCAAAATTTTGTACGCCCTACTAATTTCTCTTGCACACCTAAATCGACCAATAGTTCCGTGATCGAAGGCACGAGCGATATAATACGCTGCGGAAATGGAACAATGGAGAGCGTACGATTTAATTGGTCAGTAAAAATGATTCTTTTCAAGATGATGTTTTTATTTTCAATACAAAAACTGGATGGTATTAGTTTTGCTTTTCTAATATAAGGTAGTGACCTCACGCCCATTTTTTACCAAAAAATACTTTACTTTGTTGTAAATAATTTAACGCATTATACCCAAACATGATACAAGGTGTCACCATTTTCAATACCATTTCTTCCATAGCCTTATTTCTAGGATTTAGTTTAGGAATTGTATTAATGTTCAAACAAGCACCTCGACAACGTGCTAACCTCTTCTTAGGAATTATTCTTATTTATATTGCTAGTTACTTTTTGGCTGGTCATATTTGGGGGGCGCGGCTGATTGAGTACGTACCCCACACTATTCAAATCGGCGTTTATTTTGTATTGGGATTGGGTCCGATGATGTATCTGTATGCCCGAGCTTCTACCGAAAAAGATTTTAAGATGAAGCCCGTCGATTGGCTGCATTTTGTACCGTTGGTTTTAGATTTAATTTATAGTTATCCGTCTATCACGGCAAGTGGAGCAGAGAAAATCGCGATTTTAGAGAAATATCTCAAAGAAGGAAGTTACAGTGTTTCCATTGCTCATAGCCTTTTTAAAGCTATACCCTTAGTCATTTACTATGTTCTCACCTTACGCATCGTCTATCAATATCGCGACCATTTGAAAAATACGGTTTCCTACATTGATAATATCTATCATCGTTGGTTAATCTTCTTTAGTTCGGTTTTGCTACTTCCAGTAGCGGGTTTGTTAT
>JBGCES010000807.1:0-10084 GCA_045106545.1 Saprospiraceae bacterium | reverse complement strand
ATAATCCTACGGTTTGAATGCCCAATTGAATGAGCAAACTGCTAACACCTACCACGAGTACGGGCGCATATGCCGTATGATCTACAATCAGTAAAATCCCTCCGATTAATAATGAAATCCAAAACGTATAGAGTAGGAAGTCTTTGCGCGGGTTAGGTGGAATAATATTACCTAGTTTGCGCAATTGATATTTAGCACGCACGGAAGCCAATAAGGCTAGGGCGGCGATTAGTGTTAAAATAGAACCGATAATAGCAGACATAAGTTTGGCTTTTGATTTTGAATAAAAAAAGATCAAATTATTTTTGTCACCCTATTGCGCCGTATCAAAAAGAGGAATACATTGCAGCGATTTTGATGACTACTCACTCTTAATGTTACTCTATCGCAGTCATCACATTTCTTTAAACCTTGCGAAAATTCCTTTTTGCAAATTCCCTTTTCAATAAACGTGATAACAACTTCTAAAACTGTCGTGCAGGTTCAACCTGGCGAATTTGAAGCGCATCGTCATTGGTATCCGAAGGCATTAAATGCTACCATTCATCCAATGATCAATTTTTTCCTTAATCTAGATCAAGAACGCATCATCACTCGTTATTGTCACTTGCATCCAACGGTCAACGCGGACAAGTTACGCGAAATTTTAAGCTATCGTGCAAAATATTTCCTTTGGGCGGGTGCTGATTTACTCAATGTCACTTCCGCTGGCGGCAAACGGCAGATGGTTGTGATAGAAAATAATTCCTGTCCGAGTGGTCAAAAGTCTATGCCATTAATGGATGATAATCAGGAGCAAGGCAGCTATCGACATCTAGTGGAACGAACCTTCAAACCGTATCTGAAAAATCTTCGCAAGACGGTCAAAGGTGGACTAGCAGTAATTTATGATAAAAATCCGATGGAAACCTCGGGTTATGCGGAGGTGATTGCGGATGTAATGCAGGAGCCCGTTTATTTCGTTCCGTTTTACGAGGACGAGTCTGATCCAGCCGTTTGGTTCGAAGATGGTATTATGCAAGTCCGCACGAGCGACGGCATCGTTATTCCCATTCGTGCTGCTTTTCGTTACGTTACGCAAAAGCCGTGGACGCGCTTGCCTTTACACAGCAAAACCCGCATTCTTAATCCGATTGCCGCTTGCTTGGCAGGTGGTCGCAACAAGATGATTGCTGCCAAAGCGTATGATTTATTTAATACGGAGATTGAACCATTTGGCTTAGCTATCAATACGCCCAAGACGATTCGGGACGTAAGTAAAAGCGATATTCCATATTGGGTGAAAGAAATGGGTGGTCATGCCGTGATTAAAGTACCTTATAGTAATGCTGGTCAAGGAGTATATACGATTGTGACACCTGCCGAATTGGATAATTTTATGGCAATGGAATTTAACTATGATTTATTCATTGTGCAAAGTCTGATTGGCAATTATAATTGGAGTAGCACGACTTCGTCGGGTAAGCTCTATCATGTAGGTACTATTCCTGATGCTAAAAATCACACTTTCGTAGCGGATATTCGCATGATGGTCAGTTCGACCGAAAACGGGATTCGACCGCTCGGCACTTATGCCCGCCGCGCTGCTAAACCATTAGTGGATCGAATTGAAGATAGCACGGATAGCTGGCAAATGCTAGGTACTAACTTATCAATAAAAAACGATGATGGTAGTTGGGGAAGTGACACTAATCGTCTGGTACTGATGGATCGGCGAGATTTCAATAAACTGGGTATTGGCTTGGATGACTTGATCGAAGCCTACATTCAAACCGTTCTTTCGATGGTTGCGATTGATAAAATGGCAAAACAGCTCTACAATAAGCAGAATCGCTTTCGGATGCGCTTGTTTAAAAGCCTGAATGACGATCCCAGTTTGATTGAGGAAATCAAATTGGACTAGAAAAAATAGTTCTCGATCCGCAATTTTCTATTCTTTCTTTATGCAGCAGTTTAAAATGTTGATCCTGACGGATCACGAGTATCATAGTGCCGAAAATTCCTTGTATCACCTAGCTAAAGCCGTTTATCATCATCCACGCTGTGCGCAAGTGGATGTGGCTACGCGAGTAAATGCACTGAATGAGGCGTTTTTTTATAAATACAGTGGTAAAAGCCTCTTCGCTACGCCCGTCAATGAAGGTTTTACCTTTCATGCGGATGGACGAGTCTTTAAAAAAAACCTCCGCCGAGTATCCCTGTATAATTACGATGTCATTTGGCTACGGATGCCACCACCGCTCTCGGCTGAGTTTTTAACATTTTTAGAAAAAAAGTTTCCTAACGTACTGATTATCAACGATCCGATGGCGATTTTGGCGACTGGTTCTAAAGCGTTCTTATTGCGTTTTTCAGACATTTGTCCGCCCATGAAAATTTGTCGATCGGTGGAGGACATCGTGGAATTTAAACAACAATTCCCGATTGTCTTAAAACCATTTCGGGAATATGGCGGCAGAGGAATTATTCTAATCAAGGGAGAGGAAGTTTGGCTAGGAAAAACACAAATTACATTTGCTCAGTTGGTCGAGCAGTTAGCACAACAGCCCATTGAATATTTGGCAGTCAAATTTTTAAAAAATGTCAAAAAGGGAGATAAACGCATTGTAGTAGTAGCAGGAAAAATTATGGGTGCTTCGCTGCGCTTACCTGCGGCTGATTCGTGGATTTGTAATGTCGCTATGGGTGGTAGTTCTAATTTTACGGAAGTGGATGATGACGAAAGGAATATCGTCGCGCGAGTAAATGAAGAACTAGGACAAATGGGCATTGTCATGTACGGCGTTGATACGTTAGTAAATGACGACGGCAAACGCGTTTTATCAGAATTAAACACCACTAGCATTGGTGGATTACCACAAATCGCTAGGATGATGAATCAGCCACTGGTGAAAGAAGCCGTTGATCTGATTTGTCAATTTATCATGCAAAAAATAACAAAATATGATGCAAATACCAGCCAATAGTGGCGATGCAATTATTCGCGAACTCCGTATCAGCGACGTACCGAAAGGCAAAGTGAGCTACTACTGGCTGCATTTAGTAACGGACGGAATGGGTGTACCTATTTACGTACCGATCATTGTCGCACGGGGACAAAAAGAAGGAAAAGTGTTGGGATTGACTGCTGCTGTTCATGGAAATGAACTGAATGGTATTCCCGTTATCCAACGTATTTTTAACGAATTTTCGATTGAAAAATTGGTCGGTACTATTGTGGGAATACCCGTGATGAATGTTCCTTCTTTCTTACGTAGGAAACGGCGTTTTGTGGATGGTACAGATTTGAATCACATCATGCCTGGACGACCCGACGGTAACGTTAGTCAGGTCTATGCTTGGCGCTTTGTACACAACATCCTCAAAGAATTTAATTATCTGATTGACTTGCATACTGCCAGCAACGGTCGAGTCAATTCTTATTACATTCGTGCTGATATGGCGGATGAAACGGTACGTGAAATGGCGCGTCTGCAAAATGCGCAAATCATTGTCCATAATCCACCCAATGATGGGACGCTACGGGGAGCAGCGGACGATATGGGTATCCCCGCGATTACGCTCGAAGTTGGCAATCCTAACACTTTCCAAAAAGGGCTAATTCGCGATGGACTCACGGGCATTCACAACTTTTTAGGCTACGTTGGAATGACCAACTCAGAGGTAGAAGCCTACGATGAAGCGACAGTAATTTGTAAAAAATCTTACTGGATTTATACCGATACGGGCGGTATCTTAACCGTATATCCTAAAGTGACGGACTTAGTTAAAAAAGGGCAAATCATCGCTACGATGCGTAATATCTTTGGCGAAATAACCAAAGAATACCACGCGCCCGAAGCGGGAATCGTGATCGGTAAAAGTGTCAATCCCGTGAACCAGACGGGTGGGCGGATTTTACATTTAGGGATTATTTAAGAAATGAAATTGTTGGAGGTGATTTAGTTTATTATAAAATTAAAATAGTCGTAAAATATTGACTTGCAATACTTTACGACTCTTTTTGTTGTTTTGTTAATTTATAATATTAACGGGAAAATTTATTCAACGTGCAGTCTTATTGGTTAATAATATCAAGTCGATCAAGTTATAAGAGCGGCTATCAACTACCTACTCAATACTACCTACTTCACTACCGTTCCACTTTACTCACCTGCTTGCTCACCGTTTTTCCATCCAAATTAAATTGAATAAAATAATTACCTGCTGCTTGCTGGCTCGCATCCCAGCTGAATTGATGTTTGCCCGCGTCTAAAGTTTCATTAGTCAAGGTTTTTACGAGCTGACCAACGGCATTGAATACTTGGATTTCTACTTGACCACTATTTTCTAAATCAATGCTGACATTAGTAATTTCTTCCGTTGAATTAGGGAAGATATTGAGATTTGTTGCGGCTAATTTGCTGGTTTCTTGTTCTGTGATGGGTACATTAGCTTCATGTTACCATTTGCCTACTTTATTTAGGGAGATGTCTTGCGTTCCTGAAGGGAACAAACTATGAATAGCCTCGGATAAAATCCGAGGTAAAGTAGTAATAATCTTCATTGAATGACGCTGAAGGCGTCAAACTTGCCGTGAGTTCAACTCCATTCAGGGTTGGTACGGCAATCATTCCGCTACTGTGGGTTTCACCCACGGCTATTCATAGTTCATCTACTTCGTAGATTTGCTTAAATCGTTAAGTTACAAGGTATTGGAAAAACACCCTGTAATGTGTGCGCTTTACAGGATGTTTTCCCAATTTCCCGTAAATCTTTCTTGTACATGTAATATTGGCAAGGACCCGATTTTTATTTCATGACGATCACCTTCTGCACCTCAAAACGCCCATCAGTTGTCCATAGTTTCAAAAAGTAACTACCTGAACTTAGCTTGGACAATTCAAGCGAATAATCATCAGTACGAAGTCGTTGCGATACTTTTTGATGCATAACAGTCCTTCCATGAATATCAAAAAGCTCAATTTGCGAAAGCGATATTTGGGAATGCAACGGTTTAATTTGTAACTGATCCTGGGCTGGATTAGGAAAGATTTGAAAATTAGATTCGCTTTTATCCGCTGTGGCGGAAAGGGGAGGAGCGGTATTTCTAAAATCAATGTCAGGTAGAAAACTAGGTGGAGTCGTGCAGTCGCCAATCGTTGCGGTAAATTCATTGCCTGCTGTTACGTTGAAACCTGCATTAAGCGTAATGCTTTGTCCTGCTTGTAAAATAACGCTTGCTTGATTTTCTATACTAATTGTTCCAATGGTAGAAAGCGCATTTTGAACTTGATAACTCTGTTGACCAGGTGGTAAACCTTCTGTGATGGCTAAGTTTTCGGGACAATCATTCATGCCCGTTCCCAGCAGTTCCCTACGCGCAACAACTAAGGTGACATCTTTATTAAAATCGCGTTCTATTCCAAAAGCATCGGGTAAATTGGCATTATTGCTACTAGAAGGATGTTGGATCGACATAAACATGAAACGAAAATCAGGCGAAAAGGTAATCCCAGTTGGTTCACTACCAGTAGGCGAGCGTCCGAAAATTTTTACTTTAGGGCTGACTTGCGTATGCCCATCTTCTACTACCCAGATGTGATCATTGCCGCCATCTTGTTGCACCCATAAATTACCTAAATCATCAAACGCTAAGTTATCATTTCCCGATCCCCACGCGACGGTTTGTACGCCATTTTCGGTATTCAACGTATAAGATTGACTAACACCGCCTACGTAAATTTCCATATCGGAAACAGTCGTACCTGTCAGTGGATCGCTATCGGTGAAACGATAAACGGCCGCTTCGTTTGAGCCTTTCACCGCAAAATAAACCTTGCCATCCATTGGATTAATTTCTACATCTTCTATCCCATTAAAAATGGTTGCATTGACATCTAAAGACTGTTGAATAGTCGTGTTGCGCTCTGCGGGCGTAGTATTATTTAATAAAATCCAATCTCCGTTGCCGTTCTTTGCACCTCGATAAACATATAATTTACCCGAACTTAAATCACGTGCGACATCCGCAACGAATTTGTACAAAAAACCTGTCGAAACATCCCGACCTTGATAAACAGTACGTTCATTGGCATGGACAACTGCATTTTCGTGTTCAAAATTGCCCATCGCCCAACGTTTACCCAACACGGTTTTAGTGGCGGGGTCAATTTCGACTGCCCAACCTAGATCGCGGTAGCTATCGCCGTTATTATTCGCACCGCCGCCAATACTTTCTTCGCAACTAATTATCGTTCCCCACGAAGTCACTGCCCCAGAACAATTACGACTTGTGCCGCCCACGCTACTAAAATCAACCGCTTCCGAAGCGGTCACCTGCCAACGTTTCGCTGGAGCGAAATAATTAATATCGAAAATACTTACCCCGCCAGGGATTGCCTCTGAATTTACGGATAAATACCCCTCTGTACTGCATCCATTAATCGGCACGTAACCAGCGAAATCGGTATTAATGGGCATCGTTCCACCTGCAATCAGCGGATCGCCAGTTTCGACAATATATTGAAAAGTATGCGTCGTAGGCAAGATGAAGTTTGGCGTTTGACTAGCGCTTGCTAAAGATGTGAAGTTGCTAATGTGATCCGTTGCTACTAAGGGAATCGTCGTCATTCCTAAATCGAAACGAATATCTGAACTACCTAAACTATGCTGATGAACTTCTACCGCTACTAAATTGTCACCATCTACCAATTGCGCTCCTGAAAGCTGGATTTCATGATAGGTTAATTCACCATTTCCACCAATTGGACCACTCGCAAACGTACTCGCATTTACTACGCCAGCGGGCATATTGGTACGGAAAACTTCCTGTCCATTTAGGTAAATAATTGCGCCATCATCGCGAAGGATATTAATATTTAAACCTGCGATGCAATCGACTTGCGTTAGGTTGAAAATATGTCGAAAATAATAGGTTGTTCGTTTATTAGTGACGTCGCCGCCAAAGTTGAGCACAGTCGTAATATCAGCATCACCATAACCCAATAAAGCTGCGCCTGATGACCACGAATCGGCATTAAAACCAAGCGTATTCCAGTCATTACCCGTTTGATCTACGCCATCATCTAGATAAGACCAATCGCTATTTAAAGGAATTAAAGTGGTTTGAGCATAGGCAATTTGAAAAGTGCAAAAACAGCTAAAAAGAAGAGCAAAAAAACGGATCGAAATGGTTGAGAATTGCATGTTTGAAAGGAATAGACTGATGAGCAATAGTTTTTAAAGATATGTATTTTTTGTTGAAAATTAGCGGATTGTCTGTACAAAACTTATCTTTAAGCTTCACTTAAAACAACCCATTCATGCTCAATAAACTGCCCTACTCCAAAACCAATGACTACACCGACGAACAAGCCGCAACCCGCCGTCAAACGGTGAGCGACGAGACGGGAACTACATTTCAGCACATTGATAAATATTCCCTGAAACCGAGTGATGTAGCGGGAAATATTGAAAATTTCAGTGGCGTAGCGCAAGTACCAATGGGCATTACAGGTCCGCTCAAAGTCAATGGCGAACACGCGCGTGGTGAGTTTTATGTGCCCTTGGCAACGACGGAAGGGACTTTAGTAGCAAGTTATAATCGCGGAATGAAAATCGCGCGCTTGGCAGGTGGCATTAAGACAACGATTTTGGATGATGCGATGAATCGGGGTGCTGCATTTCAATTTGCCAATGCACAATTTGCGCGCGATTTTGGTGAGTGGTCGAGTACGCATTTTGCGGAAATAAAAGCGGAATCGGAGCAAACGACTAGCGTAGGTAAGTTACTGAATATCAATCAGTACGCCGTCGGTAAAATTCGTTATTTGCGGTTCAATTTTTCGACGGGTGACGCGGCTGGACAAAATATGGTCAACAAAGCGGCGCATCGCGCGTGTCAATGGATTTTAGCACAAAAACCACCTGGCTTGGAATGGTTTAAATTCGGAACGCAATTCGATTCAGATAAAAAACATTCGCTGGTCAATGCACTGACCGTACGCGGAAAAAAGGTCGTGGCAGAAATCGTTTTGCCAAAAAAGTTAATGCGAGAAGTGCTGCACATCACGCCGCAGCAATATTTAAAATTCAAAAGTATTTCTACGCTGAGTGCGCTAATGGCGCAAGCGGTGACTAACGCTTCGCATATTGCGAATGGCATCACGGCGCTCTTTATCGCAACGGGTCAAGACGTAGCCAATGTTGCAGAATCTTCGGCAGGTTACTATTTTGGTGAAGAAACAGCGGATGGAGATTTGTATTTTTCCTTAACCATTCCTGCACTGATTGTCGCTACTTATGGCGGCGGAACGGGCTTACCAACCCAGCGCGAATGTTTGGAAATGATGGACTGCTACGGCACTGGGAAAGTGCGTAAATTTGCTGAAATTTCAGCGGCAGTTGCTTTATGTGGTGAGTTATCGTTGGCTTCCGCAATTATCGCAGATGAATTTGTCGCCTCGCATGATAAGTACGGACGCAATCGTCCGTAGCGATATTTTAGCGTAAGCGAATAATGAAAACAGGTATCGAGTTTATTAAGCAACTCGATACCTGTTCAAAAACCTAGCTTTAGGACTTGGTAAAATCTATGCGATAGTAAGAAGCTAGGGCGTAGAAATCTATTTGTGCTCTCGCTTGCTTACAGCATTCCGTTGTCTTCTAGAAAACGCATTAAGTGAATACTCTTGAGCGCGTCATTGGATTCAGCGACCGACCAGTCTCTGGGATCGTAATACATTTCGCTATTTTCCCATTCTTCGGCATCCACAAATTCATCCAACATAAAGTGTTCTCTCAATTCTTTATATTGAGGATGATTAGGTTGGGAAGTTGCAACCATCAACATTTGCAAACCAGGAACGCCGCCAATATCTTCTGGTGGACCCATAGATTCTCCGTCGATGACGTAAGGTAGTTCTTTCGCCGCTTGCTTGACTGGTTCTACTTCAATCAAATGCTCCCAACTATCGCCAAAATCATAAGTGTAGTGAAATTTATCACCAGGCTGTAAGTGCAAATCACTTAACTTCACCTCCGTTTCACTTTCTACCTTATCATCGCGATAATCCTCGTCAATAATACCGATCCGTCGATCGTTGATTCGAAACTCGTGCAGATGTGCATTCATCCAACCCATTGATGCTTGTAGAACAAAATGAAGTTGTTGAAAACTCACATTTTCTCCAATTTGAATTCGTCGCCAAATTTTAGGATTTGTTCCGATCAGCGTTATTTTAAATTGCAATGGAATACCAGGATCTTCATTGCTGTAAGTTTCTTTAATTTTATCCAACAACATCTCCTGTGCTATTTCATCATCAAAGAAGTCATCGGGTACGCGTTCGATATTATCGTCCAGCATATCGCGGACTTGGGTTTGAATATTGAAAGAGAAATATTTGTTAAATGTTTCCCAATTGCGATTTTTTGGCCATTGTTCTTCCTCTTCCCACCATTGACTAAAAAGCATTTCAGAGAAGTAAGACACATTTGCCTTTAGCCACTCTTCCGCTTGTTCACTTAGCAAAAAATCAGGGATTAAAAAGACATCGGCGTCATCATGATCGGGTGGAAGCTCTTCCATTTCAGGGGCTTCTGGAGCAAGTTTTTTTAACCAATCGTACAACGCTTGTTTAGGGCGAACGATTAAGACAGATCGATTGATTGAATACATAGAAAAAGTGGTGTGAAAGTGGTGAGAAGGTTATTTGAAAGTTGCGTTGAGTTTTCTCAATTAGCTATTACAATCGCATGTTTTGTTCTACCACTACGTATTTTAAATAATTGTAAATCAGCGTCTTAGATACTTGTTAGGCAAAAAGCGTGCAAAAATAACGAAAACGAGAGTAATTATGATATTGTGTAAAAATGTTATTTGAGGGAGTATGTGAAAATCAAGTTGAGTAAAATCTGCGAAAGAAGCAAGCAAAAGCAAAATTCATTCGATTTTTTAAAAAGAAAACCTAGTAATCGCTTAATAAGAACTAGGCTTGTACAAAGTTTTTATTTGACGCTGATTCTCTATGATTTTTTCCGTAATGCTACGGAACAAGTTATGATTCAAGCGGGTCTCCGCAATACTGCGGAGCGAGCTGTG
>JBGCES010000806.1:0-4098 GCA_045106545.1 Saprospiraceae bacterium | reverse complement strand
TGCTTGTTCTGCTAATGGAGTAAGCTGTGTTGTATCTCCGTTATACAAACCAGCGGCAGCTTGCTGTCCTTTTGTTTGATAAAAATTCCAATAATATGGATAAAACAAAGTATCGGAAATGCCCGGATTAGGTAATTCTTTTCTTAAAGAATCAAATAACGCCGTTCCTTGTTCGATAGCAGTAAAATCGGAAGCAGTAATAGCATTTAGTCCTTTAGTAAGTTCTGCAATCGGAACAGTTTTTACGGAAGTAGTCGCGTTCTTTATGTCTTCACAACTCCAAGTAAGTGTTACGATACAAATGAATAGAAAAATATTTTTCATAGGATAATTATAAATTGGCTGGTCAATTAATGTATACTTTTCGGGCGCAAATGTACATAGGAAAAATGTAAAATCTGCTACGAATAGAGAAATTGAATAACTAATGAATAATGATTTCTAAGTGCTTAGGCAAAATAAGTACAGGTGATTCTGAAAAACAAACTTGTAATAAGGTATTGATATTCAATCATTTATCAAGTCTCTCCTCTCTCAGATTTATCAGCCTGCTCCTGCCTGCCCCGAACTTGATTCGGGGAAGTATTTCGGAGGTCTCTTTTCTGTCCTCTCACTTATTCCCGCAAATTATATTTAACCATCCACAGACTATCCGATTTAGTACCAATAAATAATATAGCGTCATTTTGTACAGCAAGCGTTTGTGATAAACTCAAAGAACTAAACGTTTGTCCCGCAAATAGCGAGGTACGGTCAATGATTTCTGCCTCATTTGAAAAACGCAATAACTGATACCCCGTTCGTTCATTGTCGAGCACTTGATCGGTAATATATTGCTCTTGTAAACAGTAAATACCGCGATCTGGAACAATGACTGGACTGAGTGCAGCATTACCAATAATGGTTTTTTCCTGCTGATGAATAATTTGACCAGTTTCAGGATCTAAAAGAGTAATCGACCAGCCACCTTTCGTTTGATTATCAACATTTGCAATACCATAAAAATTTTCGACT
Source organism: Saprospiraceae bacterium (assembly GCA_045106545.1). Lineage (GTDB taxonomy): Bacteria > Bacteroidota > Bacteroidia > Chitinophagales > Saprospiraceae > JBGCES01. Next base: position 3,084 of record JBGCES010000806.1, on the reverse strand, counting down.
ACAACGAGTGGGTAATCATTCTCTATAGCGATACGCGTATCCTGCGCTAAGTTGCGGTAAGTTTCAATTTCAGTCTGCCAGATTAGGCGACCATCCACGCCACTAATTTTAGCCATAAAAAAATGTGTTTCATTCCCTCCAAGATGACCGCTACGTATCAATAAGTCGCCCGTTTCGGTTATTCCAACAATGCGAGAACCGTATGCATTGGGCAAATCTAATGGACGAGTAGAGTACAACAACTGTCCACTACTAGCATATTTTTGAATAATAAATGGGCTGCGATTATACAAATGAAATCCACCTAGGGGGCTAGTCAAGATATTATCAGCATTGATAAAAAAAGGAATACTGCGGTAAAGTCGTTGCCAATTGATAGAGTCATTCCCTACATAATTAGTAAACTGATAAGCGAAAGAACCAGCAGGATCGGGCTGTATGGTAATCGTCGTGCCATCCGTGAGCGAAAAATGATCACAAGGGATAGTCGGTTGATGCAAGCTATCCATCAATTGTCCAGTATCTAAATTAATATTTAAAGTCGTGATGGAATCGTTTTCGCAATCTGTTAAGGAAATAGAATTTTCGGTCTGTTCTACTGTAAAAGTAGGGAAATGGCGCACTCCATTATCATCCGTAGGATACACTAATGGATAGGTTTGCGAAAATTGAGTTTGCGCATTTAATAATGGCGATGATTTGATTATACAAAAAACCAGCAATATGAAAATAGAGCGTATTGAACGATAAAAAAGCATACGATTGTTATTGATTTTCAAAGAACGATTTTTCTTTTAGCCACGTCGAAATAATTAGAATTTCTCAAGACGATTTTAGGATCACCAAGGTATAATCTTCAATTTCACCTTGTGAAAATTGCTCGCACGCATCGGGATAATCGTTATTTTTAAAACTAATGCGCATCCGTGTATTGCCAAGTTTTGCGACATTCAGAATAGTTAATGGAACAGTAACCGCTTCATTACTCTGTGCTTGAATAATCGTTTCACTAGGATCCATAAAATCACCGTCTTGATTATAATCAATCCAAACTCGCCAATGCATATCGTGTGAAGGGTCGGCTGCCCAACTGTAACTTGGAGTCAAAACTAAGTTGTAAGATTCTCCCACCTTTACTTCAGCAGTCATAGTGGTAAAATCACCATAGCCGACAGGTGGACTTGCCTGTTTGCCGCTTCGATTATCCAACTCAAGTAGTTGAACACGCTCGATCCAGCGTTCCCAAGGTTGTTCTGTTTGTACAGCACAATACTCACCAGGTTCACCCGTATTTTCTTGCTCAACCGTTACCGTAAACGAACACTCACTTCGATTACCAGCTGCATCGGTGGCGTAATAAATAATCAATGTGCTACCTACTGGAAAAACATCACCTGACTGATGAGAACTGGTTACTATCGGCAGTGGATCACAATCATCTGACACCAGAGGAAGATCCCAATCGACTATAGTAGAAGTTCCAGCTTGCAAAACCACAACATCTTCTGGACAGCTGATTTGAGGTGGCTGAACATCATTACATTCATCCGCTTGTATCGTAATAGAAAACGTACAGGTTGCTTGCCTTCCTTCCGCATCGGTGGCCGTAAAAGTTACGTTTGTTATTCCCTCAGGAAAGGCACTACCTGAAGGGTGAGAAACTGTCAGTTGCGGTGAGGGATCACAATCGTCGATAACGTTAGGATTAGGAAAATTTACAATGGTTCCATCCTCCGTTTCGGATCTTACAATATCGTTGGGACAAGTCAATTCCGGAGCAGTCAGATCATCACAAGGATTCGTTAAAATAATGGGAATAATAATAGGGATGGGCGTTAAATTAAAACTACCGTTTTGATAAATATTACTTTTCTGGTTAGTACTTAGAGCTGTCGTTTGTGCAATTTTTCCGTCGCTCCCTACTGAAATTTGATCATCTAAAAAATACCAATCTTTATTTTCATCTACTACGTAATTTAGCTGCCCAACTTGTAGGTTAAGCGCAGTAGAGAATTGCAAATTTTCTGCCTGCGTTTTAGTTAGATTATTTACATCTGCTGCATACCAAGCTACAATATTTTTCACTCCACTTTCATCCGCTAAATAATAAGCATGCGCGCCTTTGTCATCTTCATCAACCACTCGATTAACATATTGACTACCAACGACTTGCATAAATTTTAATAACATTTTTTGGCTCAACTTAGCTGCTCCTCCTGCGACTGGATCGACATTCCATAACCCTGAACTATGATAAGCAAATTGGCAAGTATTATTCAGCTTTGGATCGTCACTAGCTTCAAATAACATCGCTCGATAAACGCCCATACGAGACATATTGAGCAATGAACGAATGATGTATAATCCTTGGGCAAATTCACCAACTCCGACTCGACTGCCGTTCCCACAGTCGTTATTTTCTGTATCCCAGCCAAACTCCGTAATGTGAATATTACGATTAGCTGCTGGCATATTATCTTCTACCCATTTCCATGCATTCTTGACGTATAAAAACTTAGAATCTGCTTCTCCACTAGCTTGCAATTGTTCTGGATAAGCTAGTAGCCGCTGAGTGAAAAAAGTACTATTATCAGTCAGTTGATTACTGTAAGGATGTAAATTAACACCGTCTAAATAACATTTACTGGTTGACTTGATTCGCGTTCCTAAATAATCTTTCCAACTGGCAGAGCTTCCTGGATTAGCGGGTAGATTATTTTCTTCGTGTTGTGCTTGAAAGGCAGCAGGAATCAACTTAATTTTTCGCGAATCATCGGATTGATAATATTCGACGAAGCCTTCCAAAAAGCCATCCACAATCGCTTGATAAGTCGGCGCATCGTAAGCCCAACATTCATTGCCAATTTCTAATACATCTACCAATCTGCGACAATCAGCACAGTCGGCAGCAGTTGGTGCATAAGTTCGAGCAAATATTTTAGCATAAGCCTTCGCACTACATTTGATTTGACCTAAATTAAATCCCCAATCCTCTGGCTTCCACCAATTAGCAGGGAAATTATATTCTGCTGAGATGCTCGATGGGAAATTAGCATTGACCACCGTCAAAGTGACGGTCAAGCC
>JBGCES010000805.1:0-5114 GCA_045106545.1 Saprospiraceae bacterium | reverse complement strand
TGATTGGTTGATTGGTTGATTGGTTGATTGGTTGATAAACTATCAGTGAACTAAGTAATAAGACAAAGATAAACGTACTTCACTAAAACCTACATCACTTTTACAAAATATTGACAGTCAGAGATTTAGGCAGTCTGTCCTCTATCAGATTTATCGATCTTTTCTCTGTCTTCTTACTTAGTCAACTTTATCAACTAATCAACTGATAATCTAAATCCCCGCTGTTACTTCTGGAAATACTTTATAAAACATCAAGTACGCCATTAATAAAGTCAGAACGAGATTTAAAGTCTGACCGCAGAGGTATAAAATCAAGGGTTTACCACCTCGGAAATGCGAACGCAATAAACTAAAATTCGTTGAAAGGCCAATACTCACAAAGGCTAAACAAAACAGCCAACCGCGAACATTTTTGGTAAAGCCACGTATAACGCCTTGATCAATGATGGAATAGGCTAAATCATCCCCAATCGAAGCGTAAATCGTTGAAAAGACAATCGAAGCGCCGATAAAACCCAAGATGAACTTCGGAAAACGTTTCCAGATCTCGGAAATACCCACTTTCGCACCTCCCCCATTTTCTACTTTGGTAGAAAAATAAACCGCGACTCCGAAAGCAATTACCCCGATTAATATATTTTGAATCATCTTAATCGTAGCCGCCACATTGAGTGCTTTGTCTCCGAGAAAAGCGCCGGCGGCTACTACTGCTCCCGTCGCATCAATTGTCCCTCCAATCCACGCTCCGCCCAGTACTTCTGGAATCCCCACCGCATTGATAAAAGCAGGTAAAACAATCATCATCACGGAGGTAAAAACCATCGATAAACCAATCGCTAAAGTCAGTTCTTCCTTCGGTGCTTTACAGGCTGCTGCCGTCGCCACTGCTGCCGATACACCACAGACCGACATATCCGCCGAGACGACCATATTTAAGGTTTTAGATGGAATCTTTAAAATTTTTTGTCCAAACCAGTAGGTACTGACCAAAACAATCGGCGTTACAATCCACGCCACAAATATACCTGGCAACCCAATCGCTAAGACTTTATTAAATAATACTTCCGCCCCTAATAATACCAATCCCGTTTTAATGTACAAAGGCGTTTGCAAAGCGGGTTCGACCCAACGCGGCGTACCAATCGTATTACTAATTAATAATCCTAAAACTATCGCCCAAGCCGCGTAGCCAATACCATAAGTCTTCATCGTTCCGTTGGCGGCGAGCCAGTAGGAAATTACGCCAAAAAGAAAGACATAAGCGAAGCCTTTTAGAAATGGAAAAAATTGCCCTTGCAAGAAATAAGCCGCTAATCCAAAGAGGCTACCAAGAATGATAAACCACAAAAGTAAGTGACCAATTTTATTATATGACTTTGTTTTATCCGCAGCCTTTTTTGCTAAACTTTCCGCTTTTTGCCAAGCAGCAATTGCAGCGGTTGCTTCGGTATTGAATGACTCATTTTCGTATTGTCCTTCCTGCGCAGTACGCTGATTATCAATTGCTTGTAGTTTCAATTCCGTTGCCTTTGTTCTCAGCGCAGCGACATTACTTTTATCGGTGGCACTTAAATCTAAATAGAAACTTGTCAAAGGATTTTCATTCCAAGTGGCAGGCTTACCCGTCAACTTTTTCAACGTCTTCGGAAAGGCTTCATTGGCAACTTTCAAGTTCGCTTTTTGACTTTTCGCATCGTAATATTCTACGGTTTTAAACGGTGCAGTAGATTCCGTTTCGATAACTTCGTGATAAATTTGGTGTTGTTCTGCAAGGTCGGCGGGCGCAGCAGTGAAATAAGTGACTAAGCCAAACACTAGCAAAGTCGCTCCTAAAATAATCGCCCAAGTATCTTCTCTTTTTAACATAAGGGCGAATTTAATACAAACGGTAATAAGCACTTATATCTGGTGAAAATCTTTTGTTTTATAGCAAAAATGTAAAATTCGTCTTTTGAGTAAGCTCAATTTTAAAATTCAACTATTTTTGCGCCCATTCGTTATTCCGAAGTTCCTTTATATAAAGAACAAGACTCGCTGGCGCAGCGTCTCTGACCTATGTCCAACCCAAAACCCATAACTCAAAACTTACAAGCATAGTGAAACAACCAACTAAAGTATTCAAATTCGGTGGTGCATCTCTTAAAGATGCCGCAGCAGTGAAAAATGTCGCTTCGATTTTAGAAAAATTCAAAGGACAACCACTAATGATCGTCGTATCTGCCATGGGGAAAACGACCAATGCACTTGAGCGAGTCAATGCGGCACATTTCGAAAGAAACGGAAAAGCATTTGAATACCTCAACGCAGTCAAACAGCAGCATTATGCGATCATGCAAGAGTTGTTTGAGGAAGGCGACGAAGCATTTACGAGCGTAAGCGATACGTTTGTAGAAATCGAATGGGCAATTGAGGATGATCCGCACGAAGATTTTGATTACAATTATGACCAAATCGTTTCGGTTGGCGAATTAGTCAGTTCTAAAATTGTAGGTGCTTATTTGACCAAAATGGGCTTGCCAACCGCTTGGTTAGATGCACGCGATGTAATTCGTACCGACAACCTCTACCGCGAAGCTTGGGTAGATTGGGAAATAACGACTGAAAATGCCGACCGCATTGCTAAACCAATGGTCAATGACCAGCAATTTGTGATCACGCAGGGCTTTATAGGTAGCACTTCCGAGAACTTTACGACCACACTTGGACGCGAAGGTTCAGATTATACCGCTGCAATTTTTTCTTATTGTTTGGATGCGAAAAGTATGTCGATCTGGAAAGATGTTGCGGGCGTACTGACTGCCGATCCGCGTTTGTTTGAACACGTTATTAAGTTGGATCGACTGAGTTATAAGGAAGCGATTGAGATGACCTATTATGGTGCAAAAGTCATTCATCCAAAGACGATTAAGCCATTACAGAATAAAAATATTCCGCTTTACGTCAAGTCGTTTATCGATCCTGAAGGTAGTGGTACGTTTATTTCCGACGAAGTGGATGAACGCTATCCACCCATGGTTGCGGTGGAACAAAATCAAGCGTTATTACACATTTCTACGCGCGATTTTTCGTTCGTAGCGGAACATCATTTGCGTTATTTATTTCAGCAAATTGCAGATCATCGTTTGCAGGTCAATATGATGCAAAATACGGCGATTAGCTTCTCCATTTGCGTAAATGACGTGGATAAACGCGTGGAGCAATTTTCCAATAGCATCAAAAAAGAATTCAAAACTGTCGTGCAAGATGGTCTAGAACTTATTACCGTTCGTCATTTTAATCCGCAAATTATTGAAAGTTTGAAAGCAAGTAAAATGCTACTATTAGAGCAACGCTTACGCAAAACAGTACAAATGGTAGTTAAAAATGTGCCGTTGATGGCACGAAAAGTATGATATACAGGTTCAGATAGGAGGTATTTTGAAAATACCTCCTATCTTTATTTTACCAAAATTGACAAACCAACTTTTACTCAACTATTTACTTAGGCAAAAATAAGTACAGGTAATTCTGAAAAATGAACTTGTAATAAGGTATTGATATTCAATTACTTATCAAGTCTCTCCTCTCTCAGATTTATCGGTCTCTTTTCTGTCCTCTCACTTATTTACCTAAATACAATTGCTATTATGCGTTTTTTACTACCTATTTTAATTAGTTTATTTGTTTTTTCAGCTTGCCAAAACGATACGACTAACACCGCAGAAACCGAATCAGAAACCACGACAGCCATAACGGATGACGCTGGTAATCAAAATGTTACCCCAAGTTTAATTTATCCCAAAGAGTCACACTTTTTGGATGTAAAACAGCTAACTTTTGGCGGCGATAACGCAGAGGCTTACTTTAGTTTTAATAATTATTATCTCGTTTTCCAAGCGAGCAATTCAGAATGGGGCGCAGATTGCGACCAAATTTTCTACATGCCGACTGCGGGTACCAACGGACGTAAAGCACCGATGATTAGTACGGGAAAAGGTCGAACGACCTGCTCGTTTTTTATGCCGGGTGATTCGACTATTATTTATGCTTCTACACATGCGGCGATGGATACCTGTCCTGCCGTTCCCCGTTCGATTAGTGGTAAATACGTTTGGCCTATCTATCCTGAGTTTGATATTTACGAAGCAAATTTAAAAGGAGAAACGAAGCGCACTTTAGCTCCTTCACCAGGTTATGATGCGGAGGCGACAGTTTCGCCTGACGGCAAAAAAATCGTGTTTACTTCTACACGCTCAGGTGATTTGGAATTATATACGATGAATATTGATGGTTCAAATATTCAGCAAGTGACCAATGAATTAGGCTACGACGGTGGTGCATTTTTCATGCCTGATAGCAAGCGACTAATTTTCCGTGCTTCTCGTCCTAAAACCGATGAAGCAATTAAAACGTATAAAGATTTGTTGGCGCAAAACGTAGTTCAGCCAACCGATATGGAGCTATTTATTTGTGATCTAGATGGTTCAAATATGAAACAAATCACCAAATTAGGTGGAGCGAACTGGGCGCCTTACCCCTATCCAGGCAATCAAGATCGGATTATTTTCTCCTCCAATCACCATACAGATAGTAAGCGTCAATTCAACTTATTTGCTATTAATACAGATGGGTCAGCACTGGAACAAATCACATATGACGATACTTTTGATAGCTTCCCAATGTTCTCTCGCGATGGTAACTTCCTCGTTTTTTCCTCTAACCGAAATAACGGTGGCACCCGCGATACCAACTTATTCTACGCCCGTTTTGACTTTAACCGTGTAGGTCCAATGAAAGATATGACAGACTAAGTAACGTGTTTTAAACATAGTGTAAATAGTTGTTTAATTTTCCATACAACTATTTACACTACCTGCTCATATCATCTTTATCCGCCGCAATAACTCTTCTTTATACGTCCGCCCAATCGGAATTTCCTTTTCTTGAATAAAAATCCGATTCCCACTAATCCTGCGAATTGCCGTAATATTGACCACGAAAGACTTGTGGCAACGGCAAAATTGGCTACCAATTTCCTTTAAAATTTGTTGCAAAGCAATCGTTGCAATTACCGTGCGTTCAGCCGTGTGAATCATTACGAAATCGCCTTTGGCTTCGATGTATTGGATGTTTGG
>JBGCES010000804.1:0-5447 GCA_045106545.1 Saprospiraceae bacterium | reverse complement strand
TTTATCAGTAGCGGAGGAGACCTTGGTTGTCCAATTGCTAGGTACGGATGGGGGTAGGAGCAAAGAAGTAGTGATCGGTAATCAGGTAGGAATTTATCAAGTGGTAAATATTCCAATTGCTGCTTTGATTGGCAGTACTGAGGTCAATATCAATCAAATTACTGGATTGCAATTCAATTTAAATGATGTATTTGAAACAACCGGAACGGTATTCATTGACGCGATAGAATTAGTTAACAATGTCTCAGATGCCAGTCCCGCAAGTGCAGAGACTTGGTCGCGCGCCAATTCCGTTACTCGCGGATTGAACACTTCCAATTGGTTGGAGGCGCATTGGCTGATCCCATTCAATGCTTATCCAGAAACCAATAAATATAACGCGACTAATATTGCCGCGCTACGTGATGCAGGTTTTGATGTCATTAGAATGCCGGTTACTTTTGAGCGTTTTACGTCCACTAATCCCCCTTACACCATTCCTATTAATCATCCAGCTATGCAACTCGTCGATGATATGATCGGCTGGGCAGAGGAATACGATTTCAAATTAATTATAGATAACCACCACGGGTATGATATAACGAATGAAAACTATCGAACAGAGTTACCACGCCTAAAAGCCATCTGGGAACAGTTAGCAAGCCGTTATGGTGACTTAGATCCTGAACGTTATTTTTTTGAAATTTATAATGAAGCACATCTGATTTCTAATGTTAACCTGCGTACTTTTTACAACGAAATCATAACGACTATTCGCGAAAACGAAGCGCAAACGCACTCGATTCTGGTCGGAGCGACTGGCTATAATTCTGGTCCCGATTTGATTTCATTCACACCATTAGTAGATGAAGACATCATCTACACTTTTCACGATTACAGCCCTTATTTTTTCACTCATCAGGGCATGTCGTGGACTACTCCATCTAATTTTGCAGCGCGTACTTTTCCACAAGGTAATGAGATTGCCGATATTAATCGAACCTTTGCCGATATAGCTGCTTGGTCAACTAATTGGGATGTTCCTGTTTGGATGGGTGAGTTCGGCGTTTCTTCCTCAGCGGATGCAACGAGTCGTTGCAATTGGATCGAAACTATGGAAAGTGCGGCGCAAGCGAATGAGATTATTTCATTTTATTGGGATGCGATTTCATCTAATGATGCCTTTGGCTTTTTTAATAATGGAGTAGTGTCTGAGGCTACTACTGTTCCGTGTTTTGCACAGGAAATGGAATTATTTGAATCAATTTTATCTGTGCAAGATATTGATCTTTCGGTAGATTGTAATCAAGGCAATATTCGACTTTCTATTCCGCCTGAGCCATATTTAGATTATATTTTACAAAGTAGTTTAGATGGAGTGAATTGGCAAGATGAAAATGAAATTTCATTTGTTAACTCTAATACGAATTATCAATTCTAGGTAAAAAAATACCATCACTATCGATTTAAAAGTGCAGCGGAGGATGGCAAAGAAAGCTATTCCGCTTTAATCAGTGCGCCTTGTGCAAATGAAAGGACTGAATTTATCATTCAACCTAATCCTACCCGCAGCAACTTTCAAATCGTCACCTCCACTAGAACACAACCTTTTGCGGTAAAGGTGTTTGATGTGAATGGAAAATTAATACAACAATGGGATAGAAAGCGTAGTGGTGAAACCTTAGATTTAGTAACTGTTCCAACTGGATTATACGTGGTAAGAATGTATCAAAAAGATGGTTCTTTTAGTGCCCAACGGTTGATTGTAAATTAGTTGATGATATTTCAGTTTGAAAAAATATGGATCATCTCGAATTATTAAAATTCTTTTCAACAATTTACTTTTGGGTTATTTTAAAGCAAATGGTGTAATTGTAAAATTGTAAAATGGTGTTTGCCGCTCTCACAATTTAACAATTACACCATTTGACCATCAAAATATGATGATTACAAGTGGAAATGTAAATTCCTATTGGTAAGTGCCTCGCGATGATTCATGTTCATCACCTACAGTTCTTATCAAGACTAATAATCCGTCTTGATATTTTTATTAAAAGGCACTTTTAACTGATACATAATATCATCACTAGTATGATCTTCTAGCACATCTAATCCGTATTTGACCTTCTTTGGGTCGTCATAAACGAATGTTCCAAAAGCACGATCCCAGAGCGAAAAGATATTTCCAAAATTAGTATCCGTCCACGGGCGCTCAAAGTGATGATGAAATTTGTGCATATTAGGCGTGATAAATAACGTACTAATCGTTTTATCCAACCACATCGGCATATTCAAATTAGAATGCGTCCAATACGTCATAAATACTGTAATGATGCGGTAGGTCATGTAAACGCCAAATGGAATTCCTCCCGCAACAATGGCGATTAGCGCGAACACCTCGCGAAAGAGATAATCTCCTGGATGATGACGCGTACCAGTCGTAACATCCACGGCAGTATCGCTATGATGAACCATGTGAAACCGCCACATAAATGCGACTTTATGGAGCAAGTAATGAACAACGTATTGCGCTACTAAATCCAAAACCATAATCCCTATTAAGACCTCCAACCACAAGGGCAATTGTACTTGATAGAGCAGTCCGATTTGATTATTCCCTGCCCAAATAAAAATAGCAGCTAAGGCTAATCCAAACAACACATTGATAATAATAGTCGTGGTGAGTAAGATCAAATTCACCTTAGCATGTTTCCACTTTTGATAGGTATGTTGTGCCAGCGGAAACGCACCTTCTAATAGCCAAAATGCACTCAAACAAATAACAATCCACATGAATTTCTGACCGTTACTGAGCGTTTCAAAAAACGTAATGATACTTTCCATTTATTTCAATTTTAGCTTAAACATTTTAATTCTTTTTCCAAAAATAAAATAAAATTGGGAAGTTTGGTATCATATGCTATTGGAGTATGAAAAAAGGGAGCGTGTTTGACAAAGGAATTACTTCCAAATGAATTCTATGATATACTTTACGAAAACATTCGTATCGTCGCGTCCCTCCATAGATTGAATAGCATGTTGATACAATGTTTCTCCATATCGCTCTCGTCGCATCGCAAATAGGGCTTTCCCGTAAGCTTTTGGCATTTCAATATGACACTGCGCCGTTAAAATATGCTCATCAATTTTACAAATCCCGTAAGGACAAAATTCGCTGCTCGCTAAGGTTTTACTGCCTTTTGCAGGCACTACCACTTGATCTTGATGGGAATAAAATAGCCGTAGTGGAAAGGGATGATCAATAAATTGTTCTCCTAAATCTGTCAGCTGTAGCGGATAAAAACCAATGCCCCATCCACGGTCGGATTTTTCAGTTTTACCACCTAAAACATGAGCAATCAACTGATGACCAAAGCAGATACCAATTAGTTTTTTTCGGTGCGCATGCAGTTTTTTAATAAAATCACCCAATTGCTTAATCCACGCGTGCGCTTCATAAACACTCGTCGCACTGCCCGTAATCAAGTAGGCGTCCACTTCGTCTAGATCGGTTGGATATTCAAATTTTAAAGTATCATAGGCTTTAACCGCTAAATCGGGTAAGTGAGATTGAAAAATACGCGTAAACATGGCAGGATATTCACCGAATTGTGGCGCAAGTTGCGGATGTACATTATCTGCTTTTAAGATGCCAAGAGATTTCATTAGTGGATAATATTACAGTATAAACTAAGTTTTAATTGATTGGCTCGGGTGGCGCTTGCTGCTCCGTTTGAGTTTGCCATCTTGCTAGAGACATGACTCAAAAAATCGTTCTAAATCACTCCCTTATTTTAAAATGAAAAGACTTTGGCTGCGTCAACTGCCCGTAACCCAATTCCGATAAACTTACCCCGCGACCTGTATTTTTCACCCCAGTCCAAGCCAGTGCAGGATCGAGATAATCGCAGCGATTCATAAAAACGGTTCCCGTTTCGATTTGATTACCCAACTGCTCAGCGATAACCGCATCATTTGTCCACAACGAAGCCGTCAATCCTAGATCGCTATCATTCATTAAGGTAACTGCTTCTGCATCATTTTTTACAGGCATAATGCCAACGACTGGTCCAAAACTTTCTTCGCGCATGATCGACATGGAGTGATTGACATCAATCATCACTTGAGGAGCAAAATATGGGCTGTTAGCACGATGAGTAGGGTAGTGGTCGGAGGAAATACAAGCAGTCGCACCATCATTTATCGCGGCATCAATTTGTTGTTGAACCCAATTTGCTGCACTCGTTTTTACCATCGGCCCGAGTGTGGTAGTTGCTAAAGTAGGATTATTTAATTCATACTTTTTGACTAACTCAACGTATTGCTCCACGAACGATTTATACAAATCTTGATGGACATAGATACGTTCAATTCCACAACAGGACTGACCAGAATTAAAAAATGCGCCATCTACTAACTGTTCTACGGAATAAGAAAGATCCACGTCTGGTCTTACATAAGCAGGATCTTTGCCACCCAGTTCCAACGCTGAATGCGCAAATGTACCCGCTAAGCTCTTTTCAATTACCCGTCCAGCTTCCACTGAACCCGTAAAACAAACCAAATCTACTTGTCCACTTGCGGTTATTGCTGTAGTCGCATGATGGTCTAAAAAAAGTAGCTGAAAAACACCTTTGGGCAAACCTGCAAATTCAAAAGCTCGCTTGAAATGTTCTCCACACAAAGGCGTTTGCGCAGAAGGTTTCAAAATCACCACGTTGCCAGCCATGAGAGCGGGAATTACTGAATTTACGGTGGTTAATAATGGATAATTCCAAGGTGCGATCGTAAAGACAATGCCAACAGGTTCCCGCCTAATAAAGCGATGAAAACCTGTTTGAGGTTTTGGAAGCAAGTCTGCTAATGTGCTTTCCGCAATGGAAATCATATGTCGCCCTCGTTCTAAAACGCCCTTGACTTCCCCTGCGCTGTAGCGAATTGGTCGGCCCATTTGCCAAGTGATGTCCTGACCAATTTCTACTTGGTGAGCAGCAAAATAGTCCAGTGCTTTGGAGCAAAGAGCCGCCCGTTCTTCTAATTTAGTATCACGCCAAAGCCGCTGTGCTTGTTGAGCAGCTTTAAGCGTTTGCTCAACATCCTTTTTGGTTGCTAAAGGTCTTTCTGCATAAATACTCCCATCAACGGGCGAAATCGTTTTTATCACTTTCATATTATTCAATCAAAATGCAAGGGTTGATTATAGATGTTTGAACAAAAGTAAGGAATGAAATTGTAAAGGCGTGGTATTGCTATATTCGTTCAGTTCGGCTTTTCGGTTTTTGCTTTTTTCTAGGATCTTAAAAGTGTTTAGAATGTGTTTTTTATAATTAAGTTTATGTTAAGTAGTGTTACTCCTTCCGCTGTCACGTTGTCACCCAGTGATTTTATAGGGTATCCTTCTAAGCTCGGACAGTTTTCTAATCAAAATGAATAGCACTATGCTTCAAACCGTGACATCGAATTCATTC
>JBGCES010000803.1:0-12097 GCA_045106545.1 Saprospiraceae bacterium | reverse complement strand
CGATTGTGCCATTAACGAAACCATCACGCCTTCTAGCTCTCGAATGTTGTTCTTAATATTATAGCAAATAAATTCGACTACATCGTTTGGTATGTCAATCCCCTCTTTATTCATCTTTGATTCTAGAATCGCCATTCTAGTTTCTAAATCGGGTGTCTGCAAATCTGCGGATAAGCCCCCTTTGAATCTAGAAATCAATCTAGCTTCCATCCCATCCATATCTTTTGGAGGCCTGTCAGAAGTCAAAATTAATTGACGCCCTGTTTGATGCAATTGATTAAAAATATGGAAAAATATTTCTTGGGTCTTTTTCTTATTTTCTAAAAATTGAATATCGTCAACGATAAGTACATCAATCAGTTGATAAAAATTTACAAAATCATCCACTGCATTATTCTTAATGGAGTTAATGATTTGATTAGTAAATTTTTCTGAAGAAACGTATAGAACCGTTTTTTCAGGATTGGTACGAATTACTTCGTTGCCAATGGCTTGGGCAAGGTGGGTTTTTCCTAGACCAACTGCACCAAATACTACTAACGGATTAAATGAAGTCGCACCAGGTTTTTTGGCAATAGCCATACCTGCTGAACGCGCTAGGCGATTACAGTCTCCTTCAATAAAATTGTCAAATAGATAATTTGGATTGAGTTGTGGATCAACTTTTAGTTTCTTTATTCCGGGAATCACGAAAGGATTCTTGATATTACCCCGGTCAACCATGCCTGGATGTAAGGATTCATTACCCGTACTTTTTACTTTACGAGTAAAACCAGACCTAGCTGTTGACGAGCCAACAGTAGCAGGTTGCGGAATGCGAATCGGACCACTTCTTTTTACTTTTGTGGAGGGGGTGTTCATTAATATTTGATACTCCAACCTTCCTTGATCACCTAATTCTTGGCGGATCGTCATTTTCAAAAGAGATACGTAGTGTTCCTCTAACCATTCATAAAAAAACTTGTTTGGCACCTGAATCGTCAATGCACTACCATCAATCCGTACTGGCCGAATAGGCTCAAACCACGTTTTGAAACTTTGCGTATTGACGTTTCGGCGTATAGTCTGTAGACACGAGTCCCAGACCGCTGCATAATCTTTTGTCATTCTCCAGATCGATTGTGCTTACGCTTAAGCTAAAAAAAATAAAAAATGCTGTGTAAAATCCTAAAATAAAAACTATTAGTATCGTAAGTCTAAAAACTGAAAGGATTAAGTCGCTGGAAATTTGCTGAATAGAGATGTTAATTTCCGTTGAGGTTGAGTACCCTTTAAGATTTGAAGGACTACAAAAGTCCGATTTTTTTTCGAGAAGTCAGGGGTAAAAAATCAAATTTGTCAGATTTTTATTTTTATAATATTACACAGTTAAATAATGTAACTTACTTGCTTATAAACTAATTTCTATTATCAAAAAAGCGAACTGACTGACTATCAAAAAATTATCTCTATAAAAAGTAATTAAAAAAAAATATTGGTTGATTAGGAGAGTATAATTTTGTTACCTGATAGTGAAAAGTTTAATTAAAAAGCTAATATCATTCATATTAGCAGCAAATTTAATGCAAAAAAGGCTAAATATCAAAGACTATTGAATTACAATATTTAAAATAATTAAATTATTTCTTATGTATTGATTTTTACTCAATTGCTTTATGATATGTACCTTTTAAGCGCATGTTTTATATCAAATGAATAGTTTCTTCATAAAGTAAGAACTTTTATCTATATGTAAGTTACACATTGAAGTGCTTTTATAAAGAGAAATACACACACTAGTACTTCGCAAAATGTAAGCCGTAAATGATTATTAAACGCGATTAATTGAAATATTTTGAAAATAAATATTAAAAAAATAAATCAACTATGAATTTAACTAAGAAAGACGTCGATTTATAAAAGTGTTAGACTATTAATCACACAAGAAGAATACGTTTGGATGAAGGATTTTTCGAAGCAGAAACCTCTATATGAACTCGTGAAAACATTACTTTGGTTAATGATTAAATAAGTATATATTTTGTTATTAATACTTTTTTATATAATACATATTTATTAAATTTTCTACTTATTTCATTTTCAGTCAGTTACGACTGATAAAAAGTTATAAGTATTTTGTACAAATAGATGCTCTTTATTTTATATTCATTTCTACTACCTTTACCCATCAGGATTATAACATTACCAACTTTAGATAGACTATCGTATTTGTGAAATAACTTAACAATATAATGGAGCTAAGGCAATCTCTATTACAACGCATTTCTTCGGTAGATGAAAACACTTTCTCTACTTTAGCACTTGATATCTTTCAGTACCAAGCAGCATATTTACCGCTTTATGCAGATTATCTTAATTTACTTCAAATTGAACCAAGTCAGGTGGAGGCGGTTGCCGATATTCCTTTTTTGCCTATACAATTTTTTAAAAAGGAATTATTAAAAACTGGAAGCTGGAACGCTCAAAAGATTTTTACCAGTAGCGGAACGACGGGCGCAACTACCGCCCAGCACCCAGTTCGGGAATTAGATTTTTATCTGGATAACACGCAACGTGGCTTCGAGCAATTCTATGGAGATTTATCCAACTACTGTATTCTCGCTTTACTTCCCGCTTATTTAGAACGTCAAGGCTCTTCTTTGGTGGCAATGGCGGACGATTTTATCAAAAAATCAAAATATGCGCAGAGCGGCTTTTTTCTACATGATTTAAAGCGTCTAAGTCAACTATTAATTACCAATCAGCAACATCAAATACCTACTTTATTGATTGGAGTTAGCTTTGCACTTTGGGACTTAGCGGAACAGTTTCCAGCAGATTATTCAAAGATTATTATAATGGAAACGGGCGGCATGAAAGGACGACGACCAGAGATTACTCGTACTGATTTACATCAAATTTTCAATCAAGCATTTCAAACCCAATTTATTCATTCTGAATACGGAATGACTGAATTACTCTCACAAGCTTATTCAAAAGGAAATGGCATTTTCTATCCCACCGCGACCATGCGCGTTACTACCCGCGAAGTGACCGACCCTTTTCAGCCGCAAGGCTACGGGAAAACAGGCGTGTTAAACATCATTGACTTAGCTAATTTAGATACGATTAGTTTTATTGCAACGGACGATCTAGGAAAAGTGTTTGCTGATGGTTCTTTTACCGTATTAGGGCGTTTAGATGCTAGTGATGTACGAGGTTGTAATCTGCTAGTATTAGAATAAGAATTGTCCTCTTCTACGCAACTTGAGTTGATTAATTCGGCGATGCGAAAGAAGTTTATTTGCTGATTTTTTTACTTTTTTCTAAAATTGACTTACCGCAAATTCCTGCACTATTCCTTGATATTCATATCTGCAAATTAAATATTAACATTTTTTGGCACACTTTATGCAATTATTCTTCTTGTCTTGTTTTAAAAATCACTTGATTTAAGTCTTTGTTTTAAGCAATTGATATTCATTTTTTTATATAGATGATTTTATACAAATTAATAAATACAAAATTTAAATATTGCTGATTAAAGTGTTTTATTTCAAGATTTTCAACTTTACTCATTAGAGTCTATCCATTATTTGCAGAAAGGTCAAGTCCGCGCACAAAAATTTCATTACACCTTATTCTAATATCACAGTCAACTAGCTTTCTTTTCTGCACCATTCCACACTACACTTTGTAATCCACCTATTGATTGCTGTGCTCACAGCATGCTCAGGTCGTTACTTGGCAGTCTTTTTGCTATTTGAATAGTAATATCTGCCATTGTTTTTTCACTTTGACACACTGAAAAACTGTTAAATAGACTATAAGCGTTTAAGCGAGTATAGCCTATTTTACTTGAATTAAGGCAGGTAATAATTACCCTCCTTTTTCTGAAACGAAGATTTATTACAGTTAATGAATGATAACTGACACCCCCGCCAGTAATATCACAATTCATTTTCTAACTCGTTTCTACACAACACCAATAACGTGAGTAGTGATTGGTTGACAAGCGCATTTAATTGAACAGTTAGTTTAGAAAAATTCTAACTAGAAACTAAAATGCGCCATCAACGCAATAACTACCAACCAACTCTATCATGAAGCAACATTACATGCTTTGGATCGGGGTTTTGCTATTATTTTTTCAACTCCCCGTTTTCGCGCAAAACAACTTATCGGTGAACTACCGCGACGGCAACGCGGTGCCCGACTTTTTGAATATCTGTGGTGATCCTGATCAAGTAGCGGTCACTGTAAAAGTCGAAGGAGTAGAACTAGCAGAACGTCGCAATCTATTGGCTACTTTGCGCCTATTTAAAGGAACGCAGTTTGTCAGTCTGGATCAACAAAATAGTACGGCAGGAGTAGTGCTGATCGATGCCACCGATCTGGCTAATCCCATTTTTAGCTTACCCAATCTAAGTCCTACCGCTCAGCAAAGCGTAACCATTGCCTATTCTGTAGCTGCCAATTGTGAAGTGATTGATACCTTGATTACTAATGATGAAACCATGGTTTTTGACCGTTGGGAACTGAATTATAATCTGGGCGCTCAACTCGATCTGACAGAAGTAGAAACGATGCCCGAATATCGTGATGCTTTCGCGATTCCTACTTTTACGCTTGCGGTGACTAACAGCACAGATGCAGCGCGAGTAGGTGGTTGTTATACGCGTGATGTTGTGATTGATAATTCCGCATTGGATGGATTTGTGAATGCCTTGACGTATGAAAACCAACAAGGACAAGGTGTTTCGATCCAGGAAATTCATGTAAATGGTCAGCTTGCCGCATTTTCTAAGCTCGTTGATAATCAGGGAGATACATTGATTCAGTTGGATCTAACGGGCAATCACTTTATAGAAAATACGAATGGTAATAATGATAATTCTTTCGATCCTGACGAACGATTAATTATCACCGAAACTTATTGTGTAACCAGTTGCGAAGAAGATCGCCAAAGTGTTCATCAAGTCAGTTGGGGTTGCTACGATCGCTTATGTCAAACCGTAACGGATACCGATTTTGTCCCCATTGGCGAAGGTACTGCTAACGTACGGATTGCGAATGAAGGGCTTTTATCAGACATCGATCCTGGCTATTGTACGACCGGACAAACGACTGTTACTTTTACGAATCAAGGGTTGGAAATTGATGCGGGTTTTGCTGCGATGATGAATTTAAAGGCAGGTATCGGTTTAGGTAGCGGATTTCAACTTGGTGCAGAAGGATATTTTATTACAGGTTTTAGAATTGGAAATACGAATATTTCAACTTCATCGGCGATTATTTCTATCAATGATAATCCACTTTTCGCTACCGACCCAGATTTCAATAGCGGTTTAGCAGATATTGATGGGGATGGATTTTTCGATGATTTAGCGAGTGGTCAAAGCTTTGAATTGACCGCTTTTTATGAATTTGATTGTGCGCAGGCAGCAATGACCGATTTAGAAAATTGTACTAATGATTTCTCCGTTGCTTTCAATGCGCGCGTGGATTATACCAATCAGTGTGAGGAACAATTGATTCGTTTACAACCCAATTTTTTCCGGCCTGCTAATAATAATTCTGGTTTTGAAAATACCTCGACTCCCGATGCTGATGTAGAAGAAGATGTATTTTTTGTGACCCACCGCGAAAGTCGAACGATTCGCAATTTTACAATCGATTGTAATAATGAAGAGACTTTCTTAGCCACGGTTGCTTTGCCGCAAGGCGTCATTCCAGTAATTGAGCAGACTACCTTATTAAAAAATGATCTTACGCCAATTACCTTATTAAATTCAGAAGTTCGCAATGATAGTTTATACCTAACTTTTGATGCGAATTCACTCAACTTTCTATTGGGTGAATACGAATTAAAAATGGCATTTACTGCGGACTGTTCCGCGCAATCTGGCGCGACTACTTTTCCATTTACTTTTGAGTTGATTTGTCCTGAATGTGATTGTCAGCACTTGTGGTTTTGTGATGACTTGAACGGACCGATTTTACATGTGCAAAATCCACCTTGTGAAAATGTAGCCACCTGCGATGATGGCATTCAAACCACTGATTTCCAAGTGAATAGAACCACTTTTGGTTTTATTGATAACACTTACACTCAGCGATTTAAACCCGAAAATGCTAATCAAAAAGTAGCTATCGCCTGCGATTCGGTTGAGATGCGCGTAACCAATTTGGTTGGAAATGGAAGTATTAATAATAATATTGGAGTCGTCATTTCCTACGATAATATTGCTCCCAGTGACAACACGGAGCCGACCTTTTTATTTACAGATGGAATCGTAACATTTACACAGAATGGACAGCCCTCTAGCTGTGCCGTTATCATGGCAGATTTAAGTGCTACGGCAACTGCTGATGGCTATGAATTAAACTTTGATTTAGGTCGTTGTCTGC
This sequence comes from Saprospiraceae bacterium, assembly GCA_045106545.1. Lineage (GTDB taxonomy): Bacteria > Bacteroidota > Bacteroidia > Chitinophagales > Saprospiraceae > JBGCES01. The sequence goes on along the minus strand of JBGCES010000803.1, from coordinate 5,707 downwards.
AAGCATCAGGGCTGACCTTGACGCAGAATGATGAAGTAGATTTTAGAGGGAATTTTTATGTAAATCCCAATGGTGCTTATACCACTCAATTCAGAAATGTCCCTAATTTGCGGGGCTACGGCTATGCGATTAATAATGGTGAAGAATTGGTTTGTGATACCTACGGTGATAGTTTTACCTTAGCTAAAACGAATACCGTTTTTGATTTTCCAAACACGAATTTCTTTCCTGAAGGCTGTGAAATCGAACCATTGCAATATCGATTGATTACCATCAATAACGGGTTTCGTGAATTTTTTGGTGATGAATTGCGTCGTGCAGTAGTTGTAGATTCTTTGGTTTTTAGCTACGATCCTAACTTACTTGATGCTTTTGAGAATGTTGAATTAGAAGCTTCGATTCCAGATCATCCAATTCACGGAGACGCATTTTTTCCATTGCCGCCACTAAGCGATTTTCAGCTGGGAACTTATGTAGCCCGTTTTGATACTTTGCTTAACGCAAGTCCTTATAATAATGTATCAGCTTACGCCTTTAATGTGCGTTTAAAAGTGACGCCGACTTGTCGAAGTGAATTTGGTAGTTCCGATGCAGATAATCGCTATCGCTTTGATCCGACTATTTACTACCGCGACCGTTTTTATGCGGCTTCGATTGGCGACGGTAGTTGTTCTCCAGAAATTGTGGATGAACGACAAGACGAAATTTTATACGAAAATCCGCCTCAATTCAGCTTTTCGCCTTTTGGTGTAACCAATTATCAATTGATTGGCGATACTGCGGTGTGGACGATTCAGCATTGTAACACTTCTTTTTTATCGGATGCGAATACGACATTTGTTGCGGTTGAAGATACAACAGGAACAATTGAAGTGGTTAGTTTTGAAGACGTCTCAGACCCTGCTAATCCAGTACTTTTAGCAGCGCAAACTTACGATGGCGACGGGAATAATTTCTTTGCTATTACGCCACCTTTACTCAAATCAGACGGCGAAAATATGCTTGCTGATGTTTGTAATACCATTCGCATTAAAGCCCTCGTAAAACGTTGTGGTTCAACAAGTTTTGCCGTAAAGGCGGGCTGGAATTGTGCGCAGTTTGCGTCCGATTGGACACCAACTATTTATCCACCTTGCGATGAAAAAGAACTACAATTATCCGTAACGCCACTAGAGCCATTTTTAGCGGCAAATATTATTGAGCAGCCTAACGAAAATCCAGGGATTTGCGATGACGATAATATTTCTATTTTAGTTAGAAATACTAATCTCGGAACAGCATTTAATGTTCGCTCTCGCCTAATTCTTCCTCCAAACGGAGCGAGTTTAGTACCCGGTAGCGTTGAATTTGCTTATCCATCGGATGCACCTTTTCAATCCATCTCAGTAGATCCTATTTTAGTCGCGGATAATGCGGCGGGTAAGATTTATGAATACGCCGATTTTTCTGCTTTAAACGATCAGCTTTCGCAAAATGGTTTACCCGGTTTCAATCCAGGCAATCCAGGCGCGATGAACGAATTTCGTCTGCGTTTTCGTTTTCAGACGGATTGTGGTTTTGAAAGTGGTGGCTTATTATTTTATAACTTTCAAGGAGTGAAAGGCTGTGGTGAAATGACCAATTTTGAAGCAGGTGAAACACTTCCACTGGTCATTCAGGGCGCGGAAGGCGACTTTTCTAAATTACTCGAAGTAGCGTTCAGTTCACAAAGTGGCTTGCAAGCAGGTAGTATTTCTGCTTTGCAAATTGACGTGACCAATCGTACGGTTGTTCCTACAGATATAACGGATATGTTAGTGTTGGTTTTGCCGCAAGGCATTACTTACGTAAACAATTCTAGTTCGCAAAATTACGGTGAACCAACGATTACCACCGATACCGAAGGCAGACAAGAATTAATTTGGAACTTACCTTTAGACATTCAGCAAAACGAAACAGCTAGTGTCAATTTTGCGGTGAACGCACCCGATTTAGATTGCGGTACAACCGAGAACGTACAAGTTCTTTTAAAGACCATTTCTACTGAAGAGTTGGTTTGTGAACGTGATAACTCACCCTGTATCGTGGAGACTTTAACCTCTGTGACAGGCGACGAATTTATCAATTTACCTGCAAATCGGGCGGCATTGCAGTTTGTAGTTAATAATTTCTTAGCGCAATGTTTAGTTGGAAATGAAGAAGAAGTTACGGTAGAAGGAACACTCGAAAGTACGGGAGAAAACCCGCAGGCTGCGACCTTAGATTTAGTTTATCATTTTGATGAAAATGGTAATGGCGTATTTGATAGTGGTGAAATGGAAGTGGCGCGGTTTACTGAAAATAATAATTTGCCACTTAGTTTTACTCATGCTATTCAGTTGAATGTCAATCAGTTATGTGGACTGGTGTTGCGATTGGATACGGATGGGCAAAATGATATTTGTGGTGTTGCTGAAGTTGATTTAGGCATTCCACCTTTACAAAATGCGGGTGAAGACATGACGCTCTGTCCAACTGAAACTACTACGGTGGAACTAGGAATTGGTCAAGCTGAATGTATTGATAATAGCGGTTATGCTTACGAATGGCGCGCAATTGCTCCAGCATCTTTGGAAAATTTTACCGATATTACTATTCCAAACCCAGAGGTTGCGATTACCCACGATGGGCAATCGGTCGAAATCTTAGAGTATGTGCTACAGACGACCCGTGCAAACTGCGGGATTAGTTTGGATACGATAAGAATTACGCTGGGAATGGGGATTGAAATTACCCAACCTGCTACAATCGAAATCGAAGCAGGCGAAAATATAACCTTGCAACCCGAATTGACGGGTGGCACGCCTCCGCTGACTTACCAGTGGACACCCACCGCATCCCTTTCTGCTACTGACATCCTCAACCCAGTAGCAATGCCAAATGAAGATGTACAATAGCGGCTAATTGTTACCGATGCGAATGGGTGTTCTGCGGAGGCGATTTTTCCTATCACGATTTATACTTGTCAACCGCCAGTCGTTACTGCGGTCAATACTTCTCCTTCCACTTGTGGTAACACCGAAGGTAGCGCAACTATCCAACTCGATCAATCCACTGATAATTATACTTTTAAATGGGCGCCCGAGGCGGGACAACTTCTTGGAAATGGAGAACAGCGTACTAATTTACCATTTGGTGGTTATCGCGTTCAAATTACGGAAGTGGACGATCCGACCTGTACGACCGAGGCAATTGTTTTGATACAGAATACGGATGGCCCAGAAGCAAGTTCAACGGTTCAGCCGAGTAGTTGTCAAACCAATACGGGGCAAGCTACTTTGCAACCTGCTGATTATCAGTATGTTTGGGAAGATGAAAGTACCTTGAGTGAGCGAAACGATTTAGCAGCGGGTATTTATTTTGTCACGTTTACTGATCCTGCCGACCCTGATTGTCCTAATGTTTTACAATTAGAAATAGAAGATGAAAATGTATTGCAAACCGATGTAGTGGTAAATCAACAACCTGATTGTGGTCAATCCAATGGCTCGGTAACGATCAATGTAGTAGGAGGAAGTGGTGACTATGATTTCAGTTGGGAAGGAGGAATGGCTACGCGCATGAATTTAGCGAGTGGGATTTATAATCTGACGGTAACTGATAATCAATCAGCAACTTGTAATGCGCCAGTTACTTTCGTTCTGACGGATGATATTGCACCAGCTATCATTTCCAGTACGGGCACAACCAATGTGACGTGTAATGGAGATACAGATGGAAGTATTGATTTTGCAATTGATTTTAGTGAAAATTTCGCAGCTCCAGCCGATACAATTTTTTCTGATGGAATCCGAATTTTTAATAATGGAGAACTCCCAGCTGGGCAAATTTGTGTGGTCATTGAGGATGCTAATGACTGTATCGCAGGTGGATTTTGTTTTGAAATTACGGAACCAGATGCCTTACAACTAAATATTTCGGCGACTGAAAGCTGTCAAAACGATGGTACGATTACGGGTGAAATTAGTGGCGGAACTGCGCCTTTTGTTATTAACTGGCAAGATTTAACCGAGCCTACGAGCGAGATTAACCGCTCTGATTTAGCGGCTGGAACTTATGCTTTGACGGTCACCGATGCGAATGGCTGTACTACGGAGAGTAGTTTGGAAGTGCCTGATTGTCAGTGTACGCCGCCAGAGGTTACTAGTGTTCAGACCATGCCTGCGATGTGTGAAATGACGAACGGCTCAGTAACGTTACAAATCGATAATCCCGAACGCTACGTCTATACTTGGCAACCCGATTTAGGAACGCCCAATGAAGCAGGAAATATACGGACTGGGCTGCCATTTGGAGGTTATCAGGTTCGAGTAGCTGAACGTACTGATTTAGCTTGTAATGTAGTCGTAACTGCTTTGGTTCAGTCAGATACGGATTTAGAAATCAATCAAATGATTACACCGGCTACTTGTGAGTCGGATAATGGTTCGGCTATCCTTGAGCCAGCTAATTTTACTTACGAATGGAGTGACGATGAAACAGGTAACGAGCGCATGAATTTAAGTGCAGATACCTATTTTGTAACTATCACTGATCCCGATAATCCCGATTGTCCACAAGTAGATGAAATCATCATCACTTCAGATAACCCATTAGCCGCAGATATAACAGTTAATCAACAACCTGATTGTGGTGAATCTAATGGCTCAGTAACCATCAATGTTACAGGAGGTAGCGGTGATTATTCTTATTCATGGGAGAGTAGCAATAATACTGAAGTTGGTCTGGCAGCTGGAACTTATGCGGTAACGATTACCGATAATTCCGCTTCAAACTGTGAGTTGCCGTTTATCTTTTTATTAACGGACGCTGTACCAGAGGCGGTAGTGAATCTTACTAGTACTAATCCTGTGAGCTGTCCAGGAGAAAATGATGGAAGGATAGAATTCTCGCTTGAATTTAGCGAAAATTTCACTGAACCCGCCGATATTTTCATCACAGATGGTAATCAAGAATTTGTAAATGGTAATCTTGGCGTAGGCGATTATTGCTTACAGATTAATGATGGCAATGATTGCGTTGCGGGCGGTATTTGTTTTACAATTGAAGAACCTGAACCGATTGAATTAGATATTGAGCTGATTCAACCTTGCGAATCTACGGGTACAATTACGGTAAATGTTTCCGGTGGAATCGAACCTTATACTTATAATTGGTCAGATTTAGCTGGTGAAGATAATCCTGCGAATCGAACGGAGGTTAATGTGGGTGATTACAGTTTGAAGGTAACGGATGCCAATGGTTGTTCATTAATCGAAAATAATATCCGCCTGGATACTTGTTTGGTGTGTGATATTTTTCCAGACGATTTTGCATTTGTACAGACTACAGATTGTGAAGGTACAACCAAATTTTGTTTTGATTTGCCCGCTGTTGACGTGCCAAACTACGAAGTGACTATTGATAATGAACCATACGAACAGGGCTTTCGTCGCTGCAAATTTGACACACTGGGCATCTATTCCTTTATCACCTTATTAAATAGTGCTGGACCTTACGATTTGAATAGTTGGACGATTAATGGCGAAGCATTTACGAGTACTTTTCAGACGATTCCCGATCTGGTGGACACGATGAATGTGATTGATCCTTTCGGAAATTGGGAACTTAGTGAGGATGGTCTATTAGCTACGGGCGGTTTTTCTGGTAATGCTTATGGTGCGCTCAATATTAGTAATCAAGATGGAGT
>JBGCES010000802.1:0-7847 GCA_045106545.1 Saprospiraceae bacterium | reverse complement strand
CTTGAAAATGAGGTTTTTAATAAATTTTGCTTTCCACAGTTACTGTTTATGACTCCGTAGATAACTATAGGGCTTTTCCACAGCGGCTAAGAATGTAGTTAAGTTACATATTTAGAATTGGCGTTTTGCCCGAAAATTGTGCATATCCACACCTTAGTTCGACAATCAAAAAGAATAACTTTTACTGTTTAGAAAATAAGTTATCCTGCGCATAACTTATACACTCGATGTGCATAAGATCATAAGTAACTGATAACGATAAAGTTAGTAGAAAAATAACTTGTGGAAAACCATTTTTGATCTTTTAATAACCTTATTTCCAAAAAAACGAGCATTTTTTTCTCAACGAATTAACACCCCTAATGATGAGGAACTTTTTGAAAAAAATTTAAATAATAGATTATTAATAGATCACTAATGACCTGCTAAAAAAAGTCGTAGGTAAACAAATGGTTTTGTTTTGCCAAAGGATAAAAGATAGATCCCTTCGCTAACCGAGAATCGATCTTGTATCTCCAGCTTTCTGTCAGTCATTGACGGTCTGACAATGAAATGGTCTGTCTTCTGTCCTCTCCTTCTTCTCTTTTACAATTAGGTGAACCTTAAACCGCAACTTTGCTTGATCTTTACGGTTGATTTTAAAGTTAAACGCAAAAGCGCGAAAACGCAAGGTTTTTTCAATTAAACAGATGGCATTATGGATATGGCAACCGCAACTAGAACGAACATAAAACTCCCTCAATTTAATACAGGAAGGATTCAACGCCCCGTACGAACTTGGTTATTTATTGGTGTGGTAATGGTATTTTTTCAAGTAGTGATTGGCGGAGTGACACGCTTGACCGATTCGGGCTTATCGATTACGGAATGGTCGGTGATTCAAGGAACGATTCCGCCACTGAATCAAGCAGAATGGGTAGAAGCCTTTGAATTGTATAAAGTTGCTGCAAAGAAACAATTTGAAACGTTACACGCCGATATGACGCTTTCAGAATTTAAAGTCATCTTCTTCTGGGAGTATTTTCATCGCTTATGGGCGCGGATGATGGGATTTGTGTTCATTATCCCATTCTTTTATTTTTTATTCAAAGAACGACAAGCTAAGCGCAACAATAATTTGCAAAAAGGCAGTTGGATGCCCAACTGGATGTTGAAGCGATTAGGAATAGTGATTGGTTTGGCGATGCTAGCAGCGACTTTTGGATGGATTATGGTGGCAAGTGGTTTGAATGAAGATAACCGAACTTGGGTGAGTGCCTACAAATTGGTAACGCACTTGTCCATTGCTACAATTCTATTTGGCTATTTATTCTGGACATGGCTACGCGCGCAGCAACCTGTTTCGGCAGATGGTAACTTTACGAACCTAAAACGCTTTGCTTGGGGATTTACAGGATTATTGGTCATACAAATTGCCTTTGGTGGCTTGATGGCAGGTATGCGGGCGGGTTTGATTCATCCACATTTTCCATTTTTTGTGCAAGGCGAAATTCTGCTGAATGCGATTAATAGTTCAGCAGCTGGAGCGAGTGAAATTGTAAATTATGAATCATCAGCGGCGATCAAAGGTTGGGTACAAATTCTGCACCGTGCGACGGCTTGGGCGTTATTAGTTGCGGGATTTCTATACGTGCGTAAATCATTGCGGCTAAATATTTCTCCACGGTTGCGTATGGCAACTATTTTGCTGGCTGCGGTTTTGGTTACGCAGTTTTTGTTAGGGGTTTTGACCGTGATTAATTCCATTGGTAGCATTCCATTATTTTACGGCGCAGCGCATCAGGGCGTCGCATTGATTTTATTGGTTGTGATGTTGTTTAATAATTACCAGTTCAGATCAAAAGTGAATGTTTAAAAGTGGAAAACTATGTGGATAAGTAGCCTGAGTTATTTTCTTTTTACTTGAAAATCAGTTATTTAATAAAATTATTAGCGTAGATAAATCAAAATGTGAGTCAGTGGAAAACTGGTTCACATTTTTTGTTCTACTACGTCCAACCTCTTCTCGACGTTGAATGTATTTAACGAATATCAAAACACGTTCAATGTCGGGAAGACATTGGACGAAGGGGATAGATTAAATCATTTATATATAATTTTTAGACAACTCTAAAAAATAATTTTTGTTATAAGAAAATAGTGTAATTTTGTTTAATCCTTGAAAATTTACGTCATGTAATTATATAAATTGACATTAGAATCCGCTATACAAATTTAATAAAACGCAGAGGGCGCAAAGGCGCAGAGTTTTCTGTTCTGACACGTCCGTAGCATATTAAGATCGCAGAGATTTTTTCGGTAGAAAAATAGCAAAGTGCGCGGAATCGGTCTATACGTTAATTCACTAATTCGATTGTACATTACGAATTACACATTAAAAAATGCAAGAACTAATCGAGATATTTCAATACGAATGGGCGATACGCGCTTTGATCGCTTCGACGCTAGTGGGACTGATGTGTGGCGTATTGGGCTGTTTTATCGTATTACGAAATATGTCATTGATTGGCGATGCGTTGGCGCACGCGATTTTGCCGGGCGTAGTTTTCGCGTTTATGATCGTGGGTTATAGTACGATTGGATTTTTTACGGGGTCAGTCATTGCGGGATTATTGACGGCGGTGGGCATTACGTGGATTCAACATAATGTAAAGACAAAAAATGATGCAGCGATTGGGATAGTGTTTACGGCGATGTTTTCGATTGGAGTGATGGGCATTTCGTGGATTAGTCGTAATGAAGGGGTACATTTAGATTTACAGGATTTTCTATTTGGAAATGTGTTGGGTGTTTCTAATCAAGATTTGTATTTGACGGCAGGCATTACAGTATATGTGTTAATTAGCATCGTTGCTTTTTATCGTTATTTATTCGTTACTACTTTTCAACCTGTCATTGCGGAGACGATGGGGATTTCGGTACAAACGATTCATTACTTTTTAATGCTCTTATTATCGTTTGCGGTGGTAGCGTCTTTGCAGACGGTCGGAGTTATTCTGGTCGTTGCAATGTTAATTACGCCCGCTTCAACGGCGCTTTTATTATCGAATAAATTAGAAAAAGTCATTGTCATTGCCGCAATTGTCGGTGTATTGTCCGCCTTTCTCGGATTGATTTTAGCGATTGTTTTTGAAACGACTCCTGGGCCAGCGATGGCAGTTACGGCGACGGCGATTTATCTACTCGCTGTATTTTTTGCACCCGAACGTGGATTGGTATTTCGCTATTTTCGGAAACGTGATTTGCGTCATAAGATTCGTTGGGAAGATACTTTGAAGCAAGCCTATCGTTTACAACAAAAAGGCAATCTTAATCCGACTGCGCTTTTGGATAAATTAGATTTTAATAAAAAAGTACTCCAGGTGCATTTGCGCTATTTACGTGCAAATAATTATATGGAGAAAAAAACATTGCACCTAACTAAGCAAGGAGAAGAACAAGCCAATCGTTTGATCCGCGCTCACCGCTTGTGGGAAACTTATTTGGTGGATCAAATGGGACTTACTGCGGAACAAATTCACGACGAAGCAGAACGCTATGAACATTTATTGACTGATGAAATATTAGATGAAGTAGATCGCGAATTGGGCTTCCCTGCCATTGATCCACATGGCTCCCCTATTCCTACCAAAATTGGCTTACCTGATTTTCCATTAAGCCGTCTTGCTATTTTACAAAAAGCCCGCATCGGCGCTCAGCAAACGAGTGAACACGTCACGGCGCAACTATGGAAGTTGGGTCTATTACCAAACACTGATTTTGTGATTCAAGAAAAGCAAAATGGGACGTTGATCGTACAGCAAAATGGCAGTGCTATTGAAGTGCCAACGGATCTAGCGCGACAAGTGAATGTACAGGAAATGTAGCTAAAAATACTTACTTGACTTAAAAACGCGGAGGTGCGGAGACGCAGAGTTTTCCGCTCTAACGTGTCCGTAGCAAATAGGGCGCAGAGATTTTTTCGGTAGAAAAAATTAGCAAAGTTCGCAGATGTGTTAGGTTGGCTAGTCAGTTAAGTAGTATCTTTCTACGGCGTAGCAAACCAGTATTATTCCCCTCTATTTTTATGTAAAAAACGAAAATGCCTATCCTATTCTTAGCTGATTTTCGGTAAATTTGATAGGGTTATTAACGTTATGCACAGTTACTAACAAAAATAATGTGGATAACTAATATAAAAGTGTCCAATATCCCCAATCCAATCTCCAACATTCAATCATGATCATCAAAACGCGCGGTATTATTTTCAAAGCCATTAAATACTCCGAAACGAGTATGATTGTGGATATTTATACCGAAGAAAAAGGCTTACGCAAATACATTATCAGTGGTGTGCGGTCGAAACGAGCGAAAGTGAGTGCGAGTTTATTACAAGCAATGACATTGGTTGATTTGGTGGTCTATCATCGAGAAGATCGGGAGATGACGCGAATTAAAGAAATTCGACCTGCTTTTATTTTTCAGACGATTCCGTTTGATATTCAGCGTGGGGCAGTAGGTTTATTTATGATTGAAGTGGCGCAAAAGGCAATTCGCGAATCAGAAGAAAATTATCATTTATTTCAATTTCTATTTGAAAGCTTTGCTTATCTGGATCGTACCGAAGATTCGATTGCTAATTTGCACATTCATTTTTTATTAGAATTGACTACTTTTTTGGGTTTTATGCCAGGCGAGATTTGCTCAGAAGAGCAACCTTATTTTAATTTAAAAGATGGTGTTTTTGTAACTTATGCGCCGACGCATCGTCATTATTTAAGTAAAGAAGATAGTGCAGTATTGTATCAATTACTTGAAACGGCGCAGCGAAATTGTCATCAGGTACGGATGAATCGGGAAATGCGGAAGTCTTTATTGAAAAATCTACTGATCTATTATCAGTTGCACATTGAAAATTTTCCTACGATTAATTCGCATACGATCTTACAAGAAGTGATGGAATAAATCGAACACTGTAAACGTTTCAATAAGGACTAATTCATCAGCTAATTTGCTGGTCAAATGTTCTGATTGAAACCATTTTAGCGAGCACGTTAAAGCGGATAAACACTTCAACGATTCAACAATTAAGCCTCTTTTTACACTGCTCACCTATTAAATTATGTTGTGCCTGTGCTCGCTTGGCACGAAATTTACTGGTTTTTATTAAAAATTAAACTAATATGTACTTATTGAGAAAATTGTGTTATCTATTTATTTTTTTGAACTGTTCGGTGACGCTCTTAGCACAACCTAATGCAATAGTACGTGGGAAGTTGGATAACGTAGATTTTGTAAAAGAAATTAGCATCTATGTCAATCAACGTTATGTGGATGGCAATTTTATTACCTATACTTCGAAGGTACTCGATGATGGTACATTTGCTTTAGCGTTAGATATGGTTCAACCACAGTTGGTGACGATGACTTACGCGCAAAATTCGCGAGTATTTTATATTGAGCCCAACGATTCATTATATGTAAATGCGGATGCCCAAAGTTTTCCTTACACGTTTAAATTTTCGGGACGTGGAGCGGCTAACAATCGATTTTTAACGGAATATTTTAAAGAGAATCCGATTGATGCGACGCCGTTTACGCAAGTACAATATAAAAAAGGCGTGTATTGGTATTCCGTTAATCAGGAAACGGATCGACTAATGCAACAGAATAAACCAGAAAATTTTAAGAAAAAACTGGATTTGCGCAAAGCAAGTGCTTATCTGGAATTAGATAATTATAGCGACCCAGATGATATAAAAATCACCCCTGAATTTCGGGATTTTATGACGACGGATATTTTATATTATTATGCCTATCACATGTTGCTATATGCAAATGTGTATAAAAATGTCCACGGGATTCCGAATACCTTCGTAGATTTTATGACCGAGATTCCTTTACAGAATAGTCAAATCGGTAGCCACTGGTATCGGGAATATTTGCTGGCTTATTTGAATCATAAAGTGATGGAACAGAATGGAAATCAGTCGAGTCACAATCAAATTTTCGCAGAAGCAGACAAACAGTTGGGCAGCGTTGCCTTAGCGTTTGTCCAATCTGAAATGATTGCTAAACAGCTATTAAAAAACACGAAAGCGACTATTCCTACCTATCTGGAATTTTTGGAAAATAATCCCTACCTAGAATTTGATGAAAAAATCATGACGGCGTACCAAAAAGCGCGGCTGACTTCGGTAGGTACGACTGCGCCTGATTTTTCAATGAATTCCGCAGATGGTAATATTGTAAGCCTTAGTGATTATCGAGGAAAAATCGTTTACCTCAACTTTTGGGCAAGTTGGTGTCGCCCTTGTATGAATAAGATGATCGAAATGCGGGATGCGCAAAATGAATTAGAAGAAGATGGTATTGTGGTTTTAAATATCTCGTTTGACCGTAAAAAGGAAACGTGGAAAAATACAATTGAGAGTCGTGATTTTGGCGGTATTCATTTATATGCTGAAGGAAATATTGATTCCGATATTGCGACCTTGTACGATATAGATGCGATTCCGCAATATTTTATTATTAATAAGCGCGGTCAGTTTGCGACGAAGCCGAAGAAATATACGATTTCGGAAATTCAATCGGCGTTGCGGGAATTGACGCAGTAGTTTTTTTGACGCAGACGGACGCTGATGACGCTGATTTTTTATGTTTGAAATGTTTACAAAAATGAAAATCTGGGAGAACTTGAATTACACTCATAGTTGTTTTTTTATAGCCTTTCTATTGTTTGTCACAACTGGAAATGCACAATCTGACGTGCGTACTTTTGCGGAGCAAATGCCTTATTTTATGGGTTGTGGCGATTATAAAAATGAAGAAGAAGGCAAGCGTGATTGCTCGAATGAAAACTTAGTTAATTTCATTGCGAATAATTTAGAATATCCTATTGCCGCCAAAGCGCATGACATCGAAGGGACAGTTATGGTTGATTTTGTGATTGATGAAATTGGAGCCGTGACGCAGGCAAAAGTGGTGTACGATATTGGAGGTGATTGTGGAGAAGCGGCATTGGCGGTACTGGCAGCAATGCCACGTTGGGAACCTGCGCGGCAAGATGGCGAACCAGTAAAAGTAAGGCTAACAATGCCCGTTGGTTTTACGATTAGCTCACCTGAATCTGATGGCTCGGAGACCTATCGTTTAGCTTGGGGAACATTGCTAAGTGATGAAGTGACGCGAGAGGAATTACAAAATAATCTACAAAAGAAAATCTATGTGCGAGATATGCTGGGTAATAATGTCGCCATTGACGAAATCATCTTTGCTTATGAACGTAATGATAAAATTGCTACTGCCCGCAGTCGTGAAGGTGTAAATGAGGAGATGACTAAATTAGTCAGTAAGTTGAAAAAAGACGGAACATTCAATGTAACGGCGAGTGTGCAGGACGATGGAAAATTCTTTTATATCAATCGGTCTTATACGATTTTAGAATAGACTTCCCTGCTGTGCGAAACTCATCGGATTTTCTAATTCCAATAGTTTGCGCTTCATATCCAGACCATAAAAATAACCTTGTAGATCGCCGCTTTTTGCAATCACGCGATGACAAGGCACCATAATCCCAATTGGATTATTTCGATTAGCTAATCCAACTGCGCGCACCGCTTTAGGATTATTTAACTTATTCGCAATTGCTGAATAAGTGGTCGTGCGCCCATAAGGAATTTCGGTTAACGCTTTCCAGACCGAACGATTAAAAGCCGTCGCTCCTCCCCAATCCAATTTTAAATCAAACTCTGTTCGCTTGCGCTGAAAATATTCGTCAAGTTGTTGGACGTAGTACGCTAAAGTATCTGGTGTAGCGTGATCAGTGGGTGGTGTTTCTTCACCTAACCAACGCAAGCGGCGCAAGC
>JBGCES010000801.1:0-5772 GCA_045106545.1 Saprospiraceae bacterium | reverse complement strand
AGCTACTGCACTTGCCCAAATGTACAAGCGACGCGAAGTTTTCATTTGCACCACCTTCGCCGTTGCTGGCGGCGCGGTCGTTTCAAATTGCTGCAACAGCGCATCAAAATCTTGATGCTTAGCGATATCCTCGCTAGCGGGTTGTTGCTGATTCTTTTTAAAATTGTAATTTTCCATCATATAATAGATTGTATGATTTTCTATTTATAAAAAACGAGTTGCAACCGTCCACCGTCAACCATTCATCGTCAACCGTTTTTTCAATCTTTCTAAAATTCGATAAGTCTTCACCTTCGCATTACTCTCCGTAATGCCTAAAATCTCCGCTATCTCTTTAAAAGGTCGTTGTTCAAAAAAGCGTAATTCTACCAATTGCAAATCCGTTTCTTTCAATCCATCTAAAGCCGTAATTAAGGCTGCTTGTAACGCTTCATTGGGTTGTTCTTTAATCTCATCAATAACTTCATTCAGGGTTTCATCTTCTACACTGACGACACGATTTTTTTGTACTTTACGAAAGTGCTGAGCAACTTCGTTACTCGCAATCCGATATAGCCACGCCGAAAATGGAACGCCTTTGAATTGATACTTTTTCAATTGCTGCATAGCTTTCAGAAAGACTTGACTACAGAGATCGGCAGCCAAACTCTCGTCGGCACAGCGGCGAAAGACAAAGCGAAAAATAGGTTCGTAATAGCGGCTATAAAGTGGACGGAACTGCGCGGGGTTAATTTGCGCCGCCTGCACTTGCTGCCATTCCGCTTCCAGCTCGGCGGTGGTCATCGTTGTTCGGGTATTCGGTGGAGACATCGAAACACTTTTTTGTACAAGTGTACGACTTATTTGCAAATGTTGCGTCATGGAACTTAGTAGTGATGAAGAAATAAATTTATTTCTTCATGGTTTCCTAGATTGTCATATAGGCGGTCGTCAAATAAAAAATTAATCTAATCGTGTAGCGGAATTTTCACTTACATAATGCAGCAGTGGTAGGAAAGTAACAGTTTGTCGGAAAATTATTTTTTACTCGATTAGTCATTTCTATATTTTTCACGTTCTAATAAGGAATCAAATTCTTGTACATGCTAAAATTCCTACTCGTAACTTTCACTTTCTGCTTAAATGCCTCTTTGTTTGCGCAAGCAGCAGATACCATCCCACCGCCACGCAATAATTTATTTGCTATTCCCATCGTCTTTACCTCACCCGAAACAAGTTGGAGTTTTGGGGCATTAGGGACTTATACCTTCAGGTTTAAAGGTGAAAGATCGGAATCGCGTCCATCACAGGTGAGCGTGGCTACGGCATATACTTTAAATAAACAGATTCTTTTTTATGTGCCTTTTCGCTTGTACTGGAATGATGAAAAATATTTGACTTATGGTGAGATAGGGTACTATAAATACAATTATTTCTTTCACGGCATCGGAAATGACCAAGATTCGCAGTTTGAAGAATTGTATGATGTGAATTATCCACGTATTCGTTGGAATATGTTGTACCAGATTAACCCCAAAACTTCTATTGGCTTGCGTTATCAGTGGGATGATTATGATGTAAAAACGGCTCGACTTGATCCTGAGGGACAGTTGACCGAAGGTGAGATAACGGGCAGTCAAGGTGGCGTAGTATCAGGTATAGGTGCGGTGATGAATTACGATAGTCGAGACAATATTATCTACCCACACGATGGATTTTTCATTGAAACAGTTGCGTTGTACAATACCACAGCTTTAGGGAGTGATTTCGATTATACTAAATTTAGTGTGGACGTAGCGACTTATTTAGAAACCAAATGGCAGCATATTTTGGCTTTGAATTTTTATAGTGAATTTATCGGTGGTGATGCGCCTTTTAATGAATTAGCTTTTTTAGGTGGCAACCGTAAAATGCGCGGTTATTATGGCGGTCGTTATCGCGATAACCATTTATTAACCGTGCAAGCGGAATACCGTTTTCCATTATTTTGGAAATTTAAAATGGCGGTATTCGCAGGTTACGGCAGCGTAGCGGATGAGATTTCAAATTTTGAAATTAATGATTTTCGTTTGGCGTATGGCGCAGGCTTGCGCTATCAGATTAATAGTGAAGGGCTGCATATCCGAGCGGATTATGGAATCGGTGGCGTGTTGGAAGAAGGTAGCCCCGTGCGAAGTTCAGGGCTTTATTTAACACTTGGAGAGGCATTCTAAAGCATAAATACCCACTTACAGTGATGCGTCATATAAATATAACATGTATTTTTGTATAGATTATATTTCCGCGACCGACTGCCCCTCTTTTTTACTGATACTTTATATTCAACTTTTTGCATCGTCCAAGTGGCTATGCAGACATTTATAACGCCTCTACCCACCCCGTTTTGTTGGATAGACAAGTTATAATCCCATGTACTACACGGGTGACGTACTCGTGGAAAAGAATAATCATTTTATTGCAGCGATTTCTGGGAGGAGATCGCTGTTTTCTTTTATGGGAAAATATGAATTTTCCTACTTTGTAAATATGAACGTATAAGTCTATCCTTAATCATTGTGTTTTGATGGTCAAATGGTGTAATTTTAAAATTGTTAGAGCGGCAAACACAATTTTACTATTTAACAATCATACCATCAACTTAAAGCGACACCTAAGTAAACTGGTTGAAGAAGTTTTTAAAATTCGGGATGCTCTATATTTATATAAAACAACTCATCTGCTACTTTAAAATCTGCTGCTTCTAATTCCAAAGTAATCGTTTGCCATTCCGTGGTGGGTTGAATTTTATGATAATCTCCTTTTGTTCCAACTAAAAGCGGCATCGAAAAATTAATCGCATCTGCTTGCCAACGATAGCGCAACTCCGTTTTTTGTTTACCCATTTCTTTTATTTCATATTCAAACGTAGGCAAATTAGGATGCTCTAAGAATTGTTCAAAAAAGGCAGAATAATCAGCTTTAGTGCAGTGATTAACGTAGTCGATAAAGTCCTGCGTTTTGGCGTGACCGACAGAATAACGTTGATAAAACGATTTTAAACAATCAAACCACACTTCATCATCATTGATCGCGTGGCGTAAATTGTTCAACATTAACGCGCCTTTGAAATAGTGATCGCTCGAAGAAAAATCTTCAAAATTTACTTCCAATGGGCCTAACATCGGTTCGCGGTTCATAACCATTCCGCGCTGACTGCGCAGGTAGCGCATAGCATCTTCGTAACTATACACGCATTCGACATAAATGGATTCCAAATAGGTCGTAAATGATTCGTGAATCCACATTTCCGCATGGTCATTGACACTCAGGGCATTACCAAAATATTCGTGTCCCGTTTCATGAATAATGATGTAATCCCAATCCATATCGCGCGGAATCATTCCACCCAAATAACCACGCATATATTGATTGCCATAAGCAATACCGCTTTGGTGTTCCATGCCCAAGTAGGGGGTTTCAATTAGCGAATAACCATCGTTCCAGAATGGATATTTTCCTAAGTATTTTTCAAAACAAGCCAACATCTTTGGTACTTGCTGAAATTGCTGTTTCGCTTTATCTAAATTCTCAGGCAGGACGTAATAATCCAAGGCTAATTCCTCCCCATCAGCCGCCACGTAAGTATCCGAAAAATGGGCAAAATCCGCTACCGTAATCGAGACATTGTAATTATTAATAGGATAAGAAACGAACCAATCAAAACGTTTATAACCATCTGATAATGAAGTTGTTCCGCGTAAGTTGCCATTACTAGCTACTGTTAATTCTTCTTTGACGGCAATACGAATTGCCATTGAATCGGGTTCGTCAGAAAGGTGGTCTTTATTGGGCCACCAGAGACTCGCTCCCGCGCCTTCACAAGCGACTCCAACCCACGGTTTTCCTTCGTGTTGATCAAAGACAAATCCACCATCCCAGGGTGCTTGTTTGGCTACTGTAGGATAGCCCGAATAATGCACGCGAAATTGCCCACTACTACCTTTTTTTTGTCTGGGAAAGTCAATAAAAACGGCATTGTGAATGCGTTCAAATTTTAAGTTTTTACCTTTAAATTCAATGCGTTCCAAATTCATGTTTTCGTACAAATCAATTTGTACACGCGAGAAGAAACGAATAGCATCGTAATGAATATCTACATGACCACTAATGAATCTTTTATCAATATCTAATTTAATATCTAATTCATAAAAGGTCACATCATAAGCTGTACGTTCGGGGCGTAAAGCACCTCGCAGCGTATCCGCTTTCGAAAATGTATGGTGTTGATGATAATTAGGTTGAGCACACAGAATAGTAGAAAAGCACAATATTAGCAAGCAAAATAAACCTTTCATTGGGTTAGATTTGTTAAAAAAAGTAGTTACAGTGTAAATGTAATGAGAAATAGTTAGAATTTTTCACGGCTTCCTTTTCATACAAATTAATCGTCGTTTAACTATTGATACCTTTACCCTTGATTCTACTTTAACGCTCTATCTATGCTACAAATTTTCTTATCCACTACTCCTTTTTATCAACGTGGTTGGTTTTGGACACTTGCTTTTTTTGTAACGTTATTTGTATTTTTCTATGCGCTGCGTTGGATTGCTCGTCGTAGGTATCAAGAGATTATCCAAGCCCGGCGTAGTGCGAATGCGCGGATCAGAGAATTATTAAAACAGATGAAGGATAAATAAAAAATAGGTATCGGGTAATGCTAGATTACTGGATACCTATTTACGGATAAGTCTGATAGTCTAAGTCACTCTCTATGAACGATTTGTAACTAAAAACTATTATCTTTCAGTAATTCTCAATTTGAAACGCGGAGTTACGGAGGCGCGGAGTTTTTTCCGCTCTAACGTGTACTAATCTTATTTGTGCAGAGCATTTTTTCTAGCGAAAAAAGTTTGGTAGAACTCGCGGAGTATGATTTACTTACAAAAAATGAGAATTGCTGATTATCTTTATTGCACACAAAAATACCGTTGCTTCTCAGCGGCACGTTCGTAACCTAATTGACTACTTTTCTCCAAATCTGCACAACCCGAAACTTGATCGTACACGACAAAGTGAGTCAAGCCGCGATTGTAATACGCCTCCGCATAGTCATTATCCAACTGAATGGCACGCGTATAATCTTCTAAAGCGCGATTGTGATAACCAAAAAGTAAGTGCAAATTTCCGCGATGATTGCGTAAGGTCGCTTGTCTGGGAAATTCCTCGATGGCTTTATTCAAATCGGCTAATGCACCTACATAATCACCTAAAGTTTTTCTCGCCAAACCGCGATTGATATAGGCTTTCAAGTAACTATCGCCACGCAATTCTAATATTTTATCGTAATCCGCAATTGCTGCTTCGGCATCTCCAGTTTTCTTATGTAATAATGCGCGATCAAAGTAGGCTTTGGTCAAATCGCCTTCTAGTTCGAGCGCCTGATTAAAATGCTCCATGGCAGCTTCTGATTTACCTAATTGCTCGGCAATTCTACCTAAATTGTACCACGCTATGGCGAAATCAGGACGTAATTCAATCGCTTGAGTAAAGTTCGTTTCGGCGTCAGCTAAACGATTAAGTTTTAATAAAGCGACGCCACGCAAATCATAAGCAATCGCAGAATTAGGAAAAGCAGTCAGGCTATTATCCAGAATCTCTAGTGCTACGGTAAACTGCTCGGCATCAATTGCTTCGATCGCTTCTTCAATTAATGATAATTCATTCACATTGGCATCTAAATCTGCATAAGTTTCATCCAGACTTGCATAGTAATAATCTAACCGACGAGAAGTAGTCAATTTTGCTAAACCTTCA
>JBGCES010000800.1:0-4200 GCA_045106545.1 Saprospiraceae bacterium | reverse complement strand
TACGGAAAAAATCATAGAGAATCAGCGTCAAATAAAAACTTTGTACAGTCTTGATTTAAAACCAGTAAACCTAATCAACTAAATTAACCAATAAACTTATTAATCCACTATGCGACGACTATTTATACCAATCCATTTTATCTATTACGGCAAGAAATCGTGGGCGCTCGCCCTCGTTATTTTCTTGGCGACCTTTTATATCCTATATATTGTAAAACCCAATGTAGTCGATTACGCCGAACATCGCGTTTCTTATCTATTTACTTGCGTCCTCCAATCCCTTAATCCAACCTTACTTTTTATCCTCTTTCCTTTGCTTGTACCGGCTAAATTTAAAACCGCATCCGAGTGGAATATCGGTCGGGAATTTCTTTATCTACTGATCTTAATCCTCGGCGTTGGAGTAGGAAATTACCTGCTCCGTGGTATCACTTACATACACGAAGATAGCTGGGCAATCAAATTCCTAATCGAAGAAATAATTAATGGTTTTATCGTTGGTCTCGCGGTTTCCACCATTGTGGTTTTGTTGCGGATTGCATTAGAATTGAGACTCAATCTCCAAAAAGCAGATCGTCTATTGATTAATCTAAAAAAAGCCCCCACAGCTTCTCAAACAGTCGCCACCAAGCTATTAACCATCAAGGGTTCACTCAAATCAGAGACGTTCAATTTAAAAATTCCTGAATTACTTTACGCCCAATCTGCTGGAAATTATGTTGATGTTTTTTTGCAAAAAAACGGTAAAATTCAAAAAATAACAACCCGACTTACTTTGAGCAGTTTTGCCCAACAACTTGCAGATTATCCCAACGTCATGCGCGTACACAAAAGCTACGTTGTCAATTTGGATAAAATAGAAACCGTACGAGGTAACGCCGCTGGACTATTTTTACAAATCACTTCTTTATCAGATACAACCGTCCCCGTTTCTCGCAAATATGTAAAGGCATTTGAGCAGATTGTTCAAAAACGTCACGCCGTGGCAAATTAGATTGGTGTAAAATGTATTCCCTACTTTGTCATTCACCCCAAATTACTTGTGAGTCGTAACAAAAGCCTGCTTTTACTTGATCTTACCCTTGCTTTCATCCTACATTTGTTTCCGTTCCATTGATGTAAAGCACACCCAACTAAAACTATTTCAACATGTTCAAACTAAAGCTATTACTATTCACATTTATTCTATTCGCACTCCCTTCCCTATCCGCACAAGAATCCATCGCGGGTAAAATCACAGGACGCATCATTGATGCCGAAAGTGAATATCCACTAATTGGTGCAAATATCGTCCTGCTCGCAGAAAATCAACTCGCCGCAGTCAGCGATATTGATGGTTATTTTACTTTAGAAAATATCCCTGTTGGTCGCATCAAACTTCAATGTTCTTACCTCGGCTACGAAACTATCATCCTCGATAACATCATGCTATTGGCAGGTAAGGCGCTACAACTAGACGTACAATTAGAAGAATCAGCCGCCGCTTTGGAAGAAGTCATCGTCACAGCACGGCAGGATGAATTAGCAGTCAATGAATTGGTCGCTACGAGTAGTAATTTGCTACAGGTAGAGGAAGTGACACGTTACGCTGGTACGTTGGGCGACGTGGCACGGATGGCACAAAATTACGCTGGCGTGAGTGGCGCATCCGATGACCGCAATGATGTGATTGTCCGTGGGAATGCGCCTTTTTCGGTGCTGTGGCGCGTTGAAGGTTTGGATATTCCCTCTCCTAATCACTGGGCAACTTTAGGTACTTCAGGTGGTCCAGTTTCCCTGCTCAATACCAACAATTTGCGCAATAGCGATTTTCTCGCAGGCGCATTTCCAGCAGAATACGGCAATGCCACGGGAGCTGTTTTTGATTTAAAATTGCGAAATGGCAATCCTGATACCCACGAGTTTTTAGGGCAAATCGGCTTTAATGGATTTGAAGTTGGCGCAGAAGGACCGCTGAAAGGGATTGGTAAAAAAGCCTCCTTTTTAGTGAATTATCGTTATTCTACGCTGGGTTTGGTGCAGAAATTAGGCATCGACTTTGGGACAGGTTTTGCGGTTCCGCAATATCAGGATGTTAGTTTCAAAGTAAATATTCCGACCTCCAAAGCGGGTAAGTTTTCAGTATGGGGGCTCGGTGGCATCAGTGATATTTTCTTTGCTGCCGAACCAGAAGAAGGTAATTTATACTCGGCAGGCGATGAAAATTTACGTTCGGGAACAAATACGGGAATCTTAGGTTTTAATCATTTTTACTTTTTCAACCAGCGACTCTCTTCTTCTTTTTCCTTACTAGCGGCTCGTTCTGATAATCAAACCTTTATCGAAGAAATTGAGGAAAATGACATTGACGAACAACAATTTCGACCGTTTTTTATTTCCCAAAATCTCCAAGATAAATACGTCGCTAATTGGACGCTGAATTATAAGATAGATGCACGCAATCGCCTCAAAGCAGGGTTGGTGCAAGAATGGTACGACTTAAATGTAGTAGATTCGGTTTTGCTGCGCAATAATCAGTGGTTTGAAG
Source organism: Saprospiraceae bacterium (assembly GCA_045106545.1). Classification (GTDB taxonomy): domain Bacteria; phylum Bacteroidota; class Bacteroidia; order Chitinophagales; family Saprospiraceae; genus JBGCES01. The sequence goes on along the minus strand of JBGCES010000800.1, from coordinate 1,673 downwards.
AATTGAATTTCACGGGCAATACGAGTTTGTCCCGCGCCTTCGTGCATTGGCAATATAAATGGTCACCCAAGTGGACATTGAATTTAGGTACCAACCTTCAACGATTCAACCTCAATGGTTCTTTTTCCTTAGAACCGCGCCTCAGTTTAAGTTACCAAGCTAGTAAAAATGGAAAATTCGCCTTCGCTTATGGACGGCACAGCCAATTGCAACCGTTGCCCATTTATTTTAGTAAAGACGATGACGCGACCGCAGCAGCAAATGCCAAAAACGAGCAGTTAGATTTTATGAAATCTAATCATTACGTTTTGTCTTATCAACTTCGTTTAAAACGCGGACTTTCCGTCAAAACGGAAGCATATTATCAGCAGTTGAGTTCCGTAGCGACCGATCCAAACGACCGTGATTTTTCCATTTTAAATTTCGGTGCAGATTTCGGTTTTCCCAATCGCGTAGGCTTAACCAATGATGGGAAAGGCAATAATTACGGTTTTGAATTAACGCTCAATAAGCAATTACAAAAGGGCTTCTATTTTCTGTGGACAACTTCGCTTTTCCAGAGTACTTACGAAGGCGCAAACGAGCAGGAACGCAACACGTATTACAATTCTAATTACGTTTCCAATGTGCTATTTGGAAAGGAATCTAACTTAGGTAAAAACGCCATTTTTCAAATCAACGGACGCTTTACTTACGGTGGCGGACGACGCTATACGCCGATTGATTTAGATGCTTCCATCGCTGAGGGTAGAGAAATCAGATTGACCGACCAGCCTTTTGGTGCGCAACTCGCACCCTACATTCGTCCTGATTTAAAAATTGGTGTTATTCTACATACTAAAAAAGGGATTACACACAGCTATTCCGTTGATTTTCAGAATTTTATTAGTCGTGAAAACGAAATTTTCAAAACGTATAGTGTAGAACAAGAAAGGATCAGAACGCAGCGTCAGCGTGGATTTTTTCCTGATGTGCGGTATCAGATTTTGTTTTAGGAAATAGTGCTTGACTTGTATCTCGTTGTGACTTTCCGTCACACCGAGATTTTCACCTCTTATCATTAAATTAACAATATTCGATTATAACTGTCCATCTAAATCCAAGGTCGCTAATTCGCGTTGCATGACAGGATTCGCATACCGATTAGGATGAAAATAAGGTGCATAATCTGGTAGTTCTTGTCCCGCAATATGTAACGCACAAAGTTCCCCAACTGCGCAGGCGGTCATAGAACCAAAACCCGCTAATGCGCCAACAACAAAAACGTTTTCTATTTCCGTAGGTCCGACTAGTGGCCAATTTTCTTTGGTGCGCGTGTAATAGCCGCCGTATTCGATGAGCGGAGTAGGAATGTTTTCAGCGTAAGCTACCAAAGCAGGTATAAAACGGCTCGCGCCTTTGAGCACAACTTGCGGGAAATAAGGCGCAGCGGGTATCTCCCACTGTGGTTTAACGGATGCTGTTGAAAAAGCCCAGCCCATTTTGATACGCCCTGATTCGGGTTTGATATGAATTGCGCCAGGGAAAGGTTGGGTAAGCCAATTCAACTCTTCATCGGCTGCGAAAAAGGCTTTTTCCTCTGCCGTCCAATCCAAATATTGCCCATCCGCATAGATGGTAAAAGGCATATCAGCGGGAATAATCTGCTTTGGATCGGGAATTAGAAATTTGCG
>JBGCES010000080.1:0-5632 GCA_045106545.1 Saprospiraceae bacterium | reverse complement strand
TTGTCTTTACTAATTTTGTCGAGATGCTGCTGATGGGCTTTATCGTAGTATTGTTGATATTCGTAGGCTTGTTTGTAATCTTCCAACTCGGCATAGAGATTTGCCATTTGTTTGAAAACGCTGGATAGCAAGCTATAATCTGTTGTTTTTATGGCATACTGGTAAGACTGCTGGTAATGTTTGAGGGCAGATTTCGGATCGCCCATTTCCATATATACTTGTCCGCGCCAGTTTTCTACGGTAGATAAATTAGCAAAGTCGGTAGTGGATAATTCCAAAAAGGCTTGTACCGCTTGGTTGTAATTATTCAGTGCTTCAGCATGCTGTCCATAACGAAATAGACAATATCCTAAATTCGCCAAAGCACTGGCGCGAGCAGGTTTGCTATTATCGTCTCGATGCTCGATAGCTCGACGAAAATACGGTTCTGCTTTGCGCGGTTGACCGAGCGACATAATACTTTTACCCAAATTCAAATAGTGCCAAGACAAGCGATTGCGTAGTCCATTTTCTTCACAAATTTGTAGTACTTTACGCTGCGATGCAATACCTTTTCCTTCATCGCCTCCTTTTTGATAAACACTTCCTAATCCGCTGTGGATCAATGTTTTAAAATAAAAATCTTTTAGCGTCAAGCGGCTACCGATCTGATTCAAAATACTATCTGCTTGATTAAAAAGATCTGCGGCTTTAGTATATTCACTAAAGTGTAAATGGAGAAAAGCTTTGCGACAAATCATTCGCGCTTGGAGGCTTTCTTCTGGAAAATTTTTTAGTAGGCGTTCTACTTTTTTGAGTACACTCTGTACCTGTTCATATTTTACTAAATTGATTAATGTACCCGCATAATCAATTAGAATTTCGGCAATTTGACGTGCATTTCCCGTATCATCCAGAATCGCCAAAGCCTGTTTAAAATACCCCTCCGCCGCGGCATCATCATAACGTTGATTCTCTAAATATGCCAAGTGCAATAAAAATCCAACTTGTAAATCAGCATTGGGAAATTGTTGTAACAGAATGGCTTGTTCCTGCAACCATTTTTCTACTTTGTTCAAATCCGTAAAAACATATTGACCAATCAAATGATTGAGCATCAACAAACGTTGTTCAGGATTAGACTGCTGATCTAATTTGCGCTCTAAACGTTCTAAATCAATTTTTGGTGCAGTAGAAATCATGTAAATATCAGTAAATAAGCGAAGTAATTAACCTTGCTCAAAAGTAGGCATTAAATACAAAACGGGCTACACTCTAAACATAGAATGTAGCCCGTCCCTTGATATATTAAAATAAAAAACTAGCTACTGCGGAGTGATACCTCCACAGCCATTGTTCCAGCTATCGTCTTTACTCTTTTTACCACCTACAATCTTGTCCATCTCATCTCTGTCCAAAGTTGGTAAATCTCGTAGCTCCCGTATTAGTTTTAATGAAAATTTTCCGAATCTTCCCATAATAATTTTGTTTTAATCAACACAGGGGTAATGGTCTATGTTTGGGAAAGTTATTGTGATGTTTGTTCCATCAAAATTACCAAATTTACTTTCGCCTACAAAATGTGAATAGTTTAATATGTCACATTTTTATTTAATAAATAGATATTTTATCGTATAAAATAAAATTTAATTAAATTAACCATCTGAATGTCAGTTGTTTAAATATTTACTAATGTGACATTAGGTTAATGTGGCTGACAAATTTTTATTTGTTTAATTTGTGACATTAAGCCTTCAAATTTGTCAAAAGAGCACATTATTGTTAAAGTCTTTTTTATATTAAAAAATGTAAATTGACGGCTCTTAATAGCAGGCGTAGCAAAATCAATGCCTAAATCAGGAGGCTCCGTTCTACTCTTTGAGGATGTTTACAATTTCTCTTAGAATATTTTACCCGTAAATACTCAGATTAAGAATTAGGCTTGTACAAAGTTTTGCAAAAGACACAGTTTTTGACGCAGATAAACGCAGATTTTTATAATTCAAGTAGGTCTTATGTCGCTCACGACCCGCTTGAATCATAACTTGTTCCGTAGCATTACGGAAAAAATCATAGAGAATCAGCGTCAAATAAAAACTTTGTACAGTCTTAATTAAGAATCAAAGGTAAAGCAGAAGAGAACAAAACACTATTTCTATTATAAGCCACGTTACAGATAAAACTCCCTCTTGATTACCTTAGGAACGACGAAGTAATTGATTCTTCCCTTTGGTCTCCGCAATGCTGCGGAGCAGGCTAGGAGAAAAGTTAAACACTTAAACTCATTCTGGCGGCTTCTAACTGCGTTGGCAAAAACTAGGCGTAACCCGTTATGCTACTTTTTTCCGCCTGCTTAGAAACCACCTTAACTTCCTTTAACTGCTCATTTAATTACTTCGTCGTTCCTTAACCAAGTAGTTGTCATCTACATTGATTTTATTTTTTTCTAAAAATATTTCAACTTCCCATAGGGGAGAATTAACTTTACCAACATCATTAAGGTAGGAGGAATATTATGGATCGGACGAATTGTTAAACGGTTAAATTACTTTTTAAAGGTAAACTGTTGTAAATCAGCAATTTGCAAGAGTAATTTCATCTTTCAGTCGAAAAAAGTCTGGTTAATCTTTTTTTCATTCTCCTACAAATAGACGAATTAATTAGACGTGAAGGAAGAAGCAAAATATCAGGAACTCATGGCGAAATACCTTGCGGGAGAACTATCCTCGCGTGAGCAAGCCAGTTTTATGTCTTGGGTGGAAGAATCTCCCGAGCACCAACGATTCTTTGCTGAAATGGTTGACGTATGGGGCGCAGTCGAAGAAGAGCCATTGCCCGATTTTGGTGTCAATATGAATACCATTTGGGAAAAAATAGATGTAGCTACCGATGAACAGTCATCGCAAAATTCATCTAAGGAGCAATTCAAAGAGCAAGGAAAAGTAGTACCACTTTGGCGAAAAAATATCTTCCGCTTAGCAATCGCAGCTAGTATGTTGCTAGCCGTAGGTCTCTTTATCCAGAATTACCTTAGTCCTCCAGCGACTACTTATGCGAGTGTAACGTATCAAACGGGCGCAGCGGAGCAATTGACGGTGGAATTGAGTGATGGTAGTCAAGTTGTACTAAATGAAAAATCACAATTCACCTTCAATCCAAATGAATTAAAAAGAGTAGCGACACTTACAGGAGAAGCTTTTTTTGATATTCATCGCGATGAAAATCGTCCTTTTGAAATCATCAGCGGCGCAACGAAAACGACCGTTTTAGGTACTTCATTTAATGTGCGAGCTTATCCCAACGAGGCAACGGTAGAAGTAAACGTAACCAGTGGAAAAGTAGCATTTACGGAAGTAGAGCCAACGACTCGCCCCATTCTATTGGAAAAAGGAGCGACAGGAATTTTTAGTAAGGAAACGGACGAGGTGGTCAAATCAAAAGTGATTTCAACTAATGCTAACGCCTGGAAAACGAAAGCATTGACCTTCAATGATGAAAGTATGCAACAAGTCATTCCTACACTCGAACGCTATTTTAAAATTGATTTGACATTATCTAATCAGCAAATCAATCGCTGCTCGCTCAATGGAGAATTTAAATCACCTGAACTAAATGAATTGTTACAAATTATCGCCTTTACACTCAATGTAGAAGTAGAAAAAAGAGATGATGGAAGCTATGTACTGAGTGGCGAAGGCTGTGAATAAAATACGTAGTTAGAAGTGGTTTGATATAGTTAGAAATCGTTAGAGATGGTTTAAAAATTTATCTAACGAACGCTAACTACTTCCTTACAAACTTCTAACAACTTTCTAACTACAATTCCGCCTTTTGATGAAACTAAAACTTCTCTTTTTCTTTCCTTTATTTTACCTTTTCTCAACAGTATCGCTGTTGGCGCAAGCTGATTTATCGCAAATTGTCACGATACAATACGACGGCGTAGCGCTGGAATATGCCTTAGAAGATCTGGAACGTGCTTACGATTTGCGTTTCACCTATAGTCGTGATTTTATCCCTTTAAATCAGAAGGTAAGTGTCTTTGTAGTCAACGAACCACTTTCCGCCGCTTTAGATGAGCTATTTGCTTACACACAAATCATTTACTTAAAAATTGGTGGTCAAATTGCGCTAAAAATTGATAAGAATAAAGATTTATCGTTACTGTTTGAAGTGGAAGAAAAACGCAGAAAGCAACAGCAGGACGATATTCTGATTAGCCGTTATCCAGTCATTCCGGAGCAAGAGGCTCAAGTAACACTAACCGATTTACCCATCGAGATGGAGGATACTACTCAAGTAATTGCGATAGAAATCCCAACCGATTCTGATTCAGCTTCAACTACACCAAACTCTTCTCCAATTGTTTTTGAACCACCTAGTGATACGAGTACCGATCCAGCGGAACAAACCCTCTCGGATGTGCTATTCTCCAAAGATTATGACTTCTCTAATGGGATTAAAGGTTTAGTAAATGTAGAAACCGAAGTCGCCAATGGTTTACAATTTGCCGCCTTAGCTAATGCCCACCGAGGAGAAATGTACGGTATTCAAATGGCAGGTTTAGCAAACGTTAACCTAAATTATGTAAAAGGAATTCAGGTCGCAGGACTATTCAATCGGGCAGAAAACATGAACGGCATGCAACTGTCGATGATCGGAAATGTAGCAGGAGATGCCTTTCAGGGCGTGCAGATTAGTACCGTATTTAATGCAAATAATGGAACGACAGATGGGATTCAATTTACCACAGTGATGAATTACAGTCGGGAAGTCGTGAAACTACAACTTTCGAGTGGAGTCAATATCGGAAGCAATAATGTCGGGGCACAAATTGGTGCATTAAATATCGCACGTACGGTAGAAACTGCACAAGTAGGATTAATTAATATCGGTAGAGATGTAAAAGGCATACAATTAGGACTGATTAATATTGCCGATACAATCAGCGGCGCCCCCATTGGACTATTAAATATTGTTAAAAAAGGATACAATCGCATTGAATTGGCGTATCAGCCGAGTGGCTTGCAAACCAATATTGCACTGAAACTTGGTACCCATTATTTCTATAATATTTTAACAACTGGTGTAACCCGTAATAATCCCTTTAACCGCCCAATTGGCTCGGATCCGATTGATGCCTGGGGCTTAGGTTATGGAATCGGCTCAACGATTCCTTTCGGAAAAAGTCGCTGGCAAACCAATATTGAACTGACCGCTTTGCATATCAATGAGGGTGAGGCTTGGTTGAACGATTTAAATCTACTCACTCAAGCTAAATTGACCCTCGACTTTCGTGTGGGAAAACGCACTAGCCTATTCGCTGGTCCACAGTTCAATGCCATGTTTTCCGACCTATACGATCTCGAAAATATGACAGGGGGTTCAACCTTAGCCCATGCTCCTTTTTATTTAACTACGGATTTAAATACCCAACGTACCACTCCGTTATGGTGGGGGTGGTGCGCAGGAATCCGTTTTTAAGTTTTTTTTGAAAAAAATTAAAAACGCATAGGGGGGGCACACCTTTTTCTACATCATTATCATGTAACAACGGCAGTAATTATCCAATCACTGCTAATCAATTATCTGAAACTTAAACTTCGTACATAGCGATTATTCAACGAGTCAAATGGCTACGCTTGAACCTGAC
>JBGCES010000008.1:0-2801 GCA_045106545.1 Saprospiraceae bacterium | reverse complement strand
TAATTGTGTTTTATTATAAAATATTGCCTCTGCGGCAATTTATTCGTACTTTCTTTGCTCAAAGCAGATTCAATAAAATATAATTTCAGACTATGAGTACCAATCCGCCGATCATTCCTTATGATTCTCCTGCTATCCAATCGCTAATTCCGCTGTTCTACGTCGCGTGGGCAGACCGCGTTTTAACGCCTACCGAAGTCGTTTTTTTACAAAAAAAAGTAAGCGAATTTAACTTTCTATCCTCCGCTGAAAAAGCGATTATCCGTAAGTGGAGCGATCCTCGCAATCCGCCGAAACGGGAATTATTTAAGCAATGGGAAATCGAGATGAAGCGCGTAGCGGGTAATTTGCCGCTTGACGAACGCAAATCGCTGGTAAATTTAGGGTTAGCAATGGCGCGGCGGAGTGCGCAACAGAATGACGAAACACCCGAATTTAACTACGCTTCCACGGAAACGCGAGCAGCGTTGGAGGATTTGGAAAGTCACTTAGGCTTGATTGACCACGATACTTATTTAAGCATTTTCGAAGACGAAGCGCAGACGGAGCAAAAGCAGTTAGAGATTGATAAAGCGGCGTTTGATATTACTGGAATGCAAGCCGTTTTGGATGATGATTATGCTGAAATACGCAACGAACTCAAGACACTTTTAAAAGATCCAATTTTCAAATATCGCACCCTCCGCAACAAAGATGATTACCGTCAGGTCGTTTTAGAATGGACAAAGTTGTTGTGCGAACGTGGTTATGGCGCATTAGCTTTCCCTGCGGAATATGGTGGCGAGGATGATATGGGCAAGTACGCAGCCGTCTTTGAAACGCTCGGTTATCACGATTTGAGTTTAACCATAAAATTTGGCGTACAAGTCGGTTTATTTGGTGGTAGTGTCAATTGGTTGGGAACGAAACGGCACCATGATAAATATCTAAAAGACGCAGGAACAGCGGATTTACTCGGCTGTTTTGCGATGACGGAAACGGGACACGGTTCTAACGTTCGTCAACTCGAAACGACCGCGACTTACGATCCGCGTACGGATGAATTAGTTGTTAATTCGCCACGACAAGAAGCGGGTAAAGAATATATTGGCAATGCCATGCATAGTCACATGGCATCCGTATTTTGCCAACTGATTGTCAATGGAGAAAATCATGGTGTTCACGCCGTTTTAGTGCCAATCCGAAATAAAAAAGGGCAATTACTTCCGCGCGTACGCGTAGAAGATAATGGTTATAAATTAGGTTTAAACGGCGTAGATAATGGTCGTTTGTGGTTTGATAATATCCGCGTACCGCGCGAAAATTTGTTGAATCGTTTTGGCGACATTACAGACGAAGGCGAATATACGAGTCCGATTGAAAATCCATCTCGGCGATTTTTCACCATGCTTGGAACGCTCGTTGGTGGTCGTGTTTGTGTACCGCAGGCGGGATTGAGTGCAGCAAAAAGTGCGCTTGCCATTGCGGTGCGCTACGCATTGCGGCGGCGACAGTTTGGAAAAAGTTTTACTGAACCAGAAACGCTACTCCTCGATTATCCAAGTCATCAGCAACGCTTAATGCCATTGGTGGCAAAGGCTTACGCGCTTGATTTCGCGTTGACGTATTTGACGGATCGCTTTGTGAACCGATCAGAAAAGGACATCCGCGAAATTGAAACACTGGCGGCTGGTCTGAAATCTTACGCGACGTGGTTTGCGACGGAAGCGATTCAAGAAGGTCGCGAGGCTTGTGGTGGAAAAGGCTATTTAGCAGAAAATCGCTTTGCAGATTTAAAAGCCGACACGGAGATTTTTACCACTTTCGAAGGAGATAATACGGTGCTGATGTTGCTGGTTGCCAAAGGCGTTTTGACGGCTTTTAAGCAGGAATTTAATGAAGATGGTATTATGGGTATTTTGCGTTTTGTGGGTACGAATATTTCTACCGCTGTCGCAGAAAAGAATCCCTTTTCGATTAGAAATACCGACCGCGAGCATTTATTGAGTGCGGAATTTCAGCAAGATGCTTTTGCGTATCGGCAACGCAGTTTGATGATTGGAGTGAGTAATCGCTTACGCGGAAAAATCAAAAATGGTACAGATTCTTATACTGCTGCACTTGAATGTCAACCGCATATGCTCGTTTTGGCGGAAGCCTTTGTAGAGCAATTAGTATTGGACAAATTTATTGAACAAATCAATGCCATTGAAGATCCTAAAATCAAGGGTACGTTAGAACAACTTCGTCAATTGTACGCGCTCGATACTTTGCAAAAACACAAAGGCTGGTTTTTAGAAAAAGAATATTTTGCGCCCGCGAAGACCAAGGCGATTCGTCGATTACATGGAGAATTGTGTACCACGACGCGGCAAAATGCGATGGGATTGGTGCAGGCGTTTGGCATTCCGGATGAGTTGTTGGCGGCGGAGATTGTAGTGGGGTAATGACGAATTGAAAATGGAGAATTGAAAATTGAAAATTGTCGCATATCGACAAATTGACTAAACTATTCAACCCAAAGGTCAGTTCGAGTTGTTGTTACGGCGACTCTATTCACAAGAAGATAAATCGTCCCGAAATACTTCGGGACTGAGAAATGACAGAAAACAAATTTGAGAATAATTCAAAAAATATCTACCTTCTGTCAATACAATGGTCTGTCTTCTGTCCTCTTTTTAATTTCCATCTGTGAAAAATCAAACCTTACGCAACGCGCAAACGGGCGGGTTAGTCCGACTTTTTCAACACTGTTCTGAATTGGAGCGCAATTATTTTGCGGAAAAGAATGATGTAGTGTTAACCATCGCTTGGAACGACGG
>JBGCES010000799.1:0-1680 GCA_045106545.1 Saprospiraceae bacterium | reverse complement strand
GAGGAATTTATGACCATCAAAACTTGTCCGACTTGCGAAGGCGCACGCTTAAAAATCGAATCGCTCCACTTTAAAATCAATGAAAGAAATATTGGCGATCTAGCCCAAATGGATATTTCCGAACTCGCTTTATGGATGGATACCATTGAGCCGCAATTGAGTGATCGAAAACGACTAATTGCGAAGGAAATTATTAAAGAAATCCGACTGCGCTTAGGCTTCTTGCTCCACGTTGGATTAGACTATTTGACTTTGGATCGTCCTGCGCGGACGCTATCGGGTGGAGAATCGCAACGCATTCGGTTGGCTACGCAAATCGGTTCTCAACTGACAGGAATTACCTATATTTTGGATGAACCGAGTATCGGTTTGCATCAACGCGATAATCAACGTTTGATTGAAGCTTTACGCGAATTAGCGGAAATTGGAAATACCGTTTTAGTCGTCGAACACGATAAAGATATTATGCTTGCTTCGGATTACTTGATTGACTTAGGTCCAGGTGCCGGTAAATTGGGCGGCGAGTTAGTGGCGCAAGGTGTTCCAGAAACTTTTTTAACGAAAAATACGCTGACGGCAGAATATTTACGGAACATTAAAAAAATCGAAGTACCCAAGAAACGACGAAAAGGGAATGGCAAAAGTTTTGAATTAAAAGGCGCGACGGGGAATAATTTAAAGAATGTCAGTATCAAAATTCCGTTAGGAACTTTTGTCTGTGTGACGGGCGTGTCGGGAAGCGGGAAATCGACCTTGATCAACGAAACGCTCTACCCCATTTTGCGGCAGCATTTTTATAAAAGTATTAAAGATCCAATGCCTTACAAATCGCACAAAGGCATTGATAATGTAGATAAAGTTATCGAAATTGATCAATCGCCGATTGGGCGCACGCCGCGTTCTAATCCTGCGACTTACACGGGCGTATTTACGGATATTCGTAAGATATTTTCGGAATTGCCAGAGGCAAAAATTCGCGGATATAAACCAGGACGTTTTTCTTTTAATGTCAAAGGCGGTCGCTGTGAAACCTGTGGCGGTTCGGGGATGCGGACGATTGAAATGAATTTCTTACCTGACGTTTACGTCGAATGCGAAACTTGCATGGGCAGACGCTACAACCGCGAAACGTTGGAGATTTTATGGAAAGGAAAATCGATTTCGGATGTATTGGACATGTCGGTAGAAGAAGCAACAAAATTCTTTGAACCCGTTCCTAAAATCTTCCGCAAGCTGCGCACCTTGCGCGAAGTTGGACTCGGTTATATTACGCTCGGACAACAAGCAACGACGCTGTCGGGCGGAGAAGCACAGCGCGTAAAACTCGCCGAAGAATTATCAAAACGCGATACGGGAAATACATTTTACATCTTAGACGAACCGACGACAGGTTTGCATTTTGAAGACATTCGCCACTTACTAAATGTCCTCAATCGTCTAGTGGATAAAGGCAACACCATTCTCGTCATTGAGCATAATATGGATGTGATTAAAGTGGCGGATTATATTGTGGATATGGGACCAGAAGGTGGACATCGCGGAGGAATGGTCTTAGCGACGGGTAAACCTGAACAGATTGCGAAGAAGAAGGACAGTTATACGGGGGAATTTTTGAAATTGGAATTGAAATAACAAACATATAGGCACATAGAAATTCTGTTACCGATATTCTATGTGCCT
>JBGCES010000798.1:0-10325 GCA_045106545.1 Saprospiraceae bacterium | reverse complement strand
AAATTGGGATTTGATTCTTTTAGATGAAGCCAATCCGTTAGAATCTAAAATCGAAATCGTCGCAAAACCAAAGGGTAAACGCCGACAGACCATTTCGCAATTATCGGGTGGGGAAAAAACCTTAACGGCAACGGCGCTACTCTTTGCCTTGTACTTATTGAAACCTGCGCCTTTCTGTATTTTTGATGAGGTGGACGCGCCTTTGGATGATGCAAACATTGAGAAATTCAATAAGATTATTAAGAAATTCTCGACTAATTCGCAGTTTATCATCGTGACGCATAACAAGATGACGATGGCGGCGGTAGATATTATTTACGGTGTGTTTATGGCGGAGCAAGGCGTTTCGGCGGTTGCTCCCGTTGATTTTAGAAATTTTGAGAATGTGAGTGCGTTTGAGATTGTGGGGGCATAATGGAAATGGAGGATAGATATTCCTGTCTGTCAGATCATACATTATCGAAACGCGGAGCAGCGGAGGCGCGGAGTTTTCTGCTTCAACACGCACAAAACTTATATTTTAGTTCGCGGAGAATTTTTTCTGGCGAAAAAAATTAAGCGGAGTGCGCGGAAGAGTAACATAAAGATTTAAAAAAGACTTAGTTCGAGTCGAACTGAGTCTTTTTGCATTTTATGCGTTATGGAAGTATAAGTTTCACTTTCATCTCTTTTACTATGTGCAATTTTTATAAAATAATCCTCCTTATTAATTTCCTCAATGCTTTTTCCAATGTCCTTTGGAGTCAATCGCCACAATCAGCAGTAGTGTTTCAATATGATGTTATAGTTCCTAAAATCAAGAGCTTTTTTCAGGTAGTTGCTCAACAGGAAACGCCTGTCAAATTGGAGCAATTAACGGCATTTATGGGTGAATATTCAGAAGTTAAAAAACCAGTTTCCATTATTAAATCGGGTGATTATTTTGTGGTTCAACCTGATACGATTGGGGTTTTATCGATACAAATTGAATTAAAAGATACGGTTGAAATGAAACGCTTTCAGGTGTCGCCGATGAAAGCGGTTGGAAGACTGGGACGATTTACCGCAAAGGGGAGTAAGAAAATGAAAGTGACAGAACTGTGTATGTTAGAGGGCATCCAAGCTACAATTGAATGCTGTGGCTTTGATGCGCGTTGTCAAGTTGTGGGTTTTGAAACGATATTAGCGAAGAAACAAAATGGCATTGAAAGATTAATGAGTAAAGGTGGGCGTTTTACAGATTCTGTTCAGCAATTATTTGCAACAGCTTGCAGAGGTGATTTTGTGATCTTTAGAGATATTAAATATCGCTGTCCAGGGGTGAATTTGATACAGCGGTTGGAGGATATGGTTTTTGAGATTAAGTGAATGAAGCTAATTTTAGTTATCGGATGCTGCCAAAGCATCCGATAACTAAATCCATCAACCTTCATCCGCCACAAACCCCTTCCAATTCGCCATATAATCCACAAATTTTTCACTCAACCCTTCCTTTCGTAAATGCGCCCGACTTACAGGCAACGAAATCGGCTCAAAGTTCGCATCTTCCATCACCTTCACCGGAAAATCATGATGTAAAATTGCCGCTCGACCAACGGTGACGAAATCTACTTTTGTAGCTAACATCTTTTGTACTGCCTCGCCATTGCGAATATTACCCGCGACGGTCAATTTTACATTTTTATAGTCTAATTCGGTAAAATGTTCCAATAGCGTTTTATCGCTATGTGCTTCCTCTTCGGGCATTTTGAACACATCCCATAACGATACATCCAAAAAGTCAACTTGCTGACTATCAACGAGTTGTTGGCAGAGCGTTTTCATTTCTGCTAATTTCATCCCAAAGCGTTCGGGTGAAATTCGTACGCCAAGTAAAAAATCATTACCACATTTATTTCTAATTCCATCGATGATTTCAAATAACAACCGCGCGCGATTTTCCAATGAACCACCGTATTCATCCTGCCGCTGATTGATTTTACTACTCAAAAACTGCGCAACGATATAGCCGTGGGCGCCGTGAATTTCTGCGCCATCATAACCACATTGCTTTGCGCGAACGGCAGCAGCAATGAAATCATCACGTAGCTTTTTTACTTCCGTCAATGATAATCCCCGCGCATTTTTTCGCGGAATATCGGAAGGCGCAACGGGCTGTTCTCCAATCAATGCTTCAGGTGAACGCATACCCGCATGGTGCAATTGGATCACTGCCAAACTCCCTTCGGACTTAATTTTAGTAGCCAATCGAGTATGTCCATCGCTATGTTGATCGCCAAAAATACCTAGCTGCCCAGGAAAACCTTTTCCATTGGCTTGCACGTGGCTGGCACAGGTCATCACCAAGCCAAATTGCCCTTTGGCGCGCATGGTTAGCCAGTGAAATTCTTCGTCAGAGAGCGTTCCGTCTTCGTGACTTTGGGTATTGGTCAATGGAGCGAGCATGAAACGATTTTTCATACTTACGCCACATGGGAAAGTAATTTTATCTCCGCTGTTTTTCATCAAAAAGTTGTTTGCAGAACGTCTGCCGTCTTTCCGACGGCGCACGTTTTCTATGTTTTTACTTTAAATATCATCAACGTCCAAAAGACGTTGGCGGTAGGTACGAAACACAAACAGCGGAAGTAGAAGATTTGTTGATTTGGATTTATTCTAAAATTACCCGTTGCCCAGTTTGTAGATTGTCTTGTCGTCATTCGATAAAATACAGGATCAATCGGTCGATAGATGAAGGAATGGTGCTCAATAATCAGTGAGGTCTGCTAAGGCATCATTGTTGGAGAGAGAAAGAGGAAAGAAACTTATCTTTGGAGTGACAATGCGATTCAATTGTGCTCCCGTAGAGACGTTTGAAAAAACGTCTAAATATTCTAGCAACAGCAATAATATTTTGATATAAACCACATTAGCGAAGACGTTTTTTCAAACGTCTCTACCATAATATTCATGTTTTTACTGCGCCTTTATTTTTGGGTAATTTTTGTACTAGCAATGCATCAACTAGCAGCGCAGAACACGACCTTAATCGACTCATTAAAAAAAGAACTTACCCAAACCACCGATTTTGAAAAACAGGCAAAATTGCATATTGAACTTGGACTTGAATACTTTGAAACGGACTCTTTACAAGCGACTATTCACGCCAATCAGGCTTTTGCGATAGCGCATCAATTGAATGATCCTTACCTTTTAGGTGGGGCGTATAAAATTCGTTCAACGATTCAAGAAAAGCTCAAATACTACGACCGCGCCTTTCATTATGCCGACTCCGCTTATCATTTTTATCAAATCGCCAATGACACCAGCGGGATGCTGGCGGTACTCAATAATATCGGGCGCGGCTATTGTCATACGGGCGATTGTCCACGTGGAGTAGAAGCGTATCAGCGAGCCGAAAAGTGGTTAAAAAACGATGGTTATAAACTACAAGTGATTCGGATTAATCATGCTCTTTGCTTGCAAGATTGTGATGCGCATTTGGAATGTATTGAATTATGTGAAGCAACTTTACCTTTTTCAGAACGGGATGATCAGCCCTTATTGCAAATGTTTTTTCATGCGTTAATTGGTTCGAGTTCCTTAGCCTTGGAACAACCTGCTAAGGCGTTAAATGCCTTCAATCAAGCCTTGAAATTGCTACCATCTGAAAACGAAAATGTTCATCGAGCGAATCTATTGAGTGACCGCGCGGAGGTGTATATTTCTTTAGAAAATTACGAACGTGCCTATCAGGATTTACAGGAAAGTATTGAATTAAATAAACGCAATGGCATTCGCCGCAATGATGCGCGTTCGTTACTTTTATTAGGAAAAACGACCAAAGCACTCGGACAATTTGCAGAAAGCAAAAATTGGTATCAACAAGCCTTGCAAGAGCTAAATGCGACGAAGGATAATACCATTTTGGCGGAAGCCTACGCCGAATCTTCTGAACTATTGAGAGCGACTAATGATGCGGAGCGTGCCTACGATCAACTACATCTTGCCTACGATTTACGCGACTCTTTAATGACCGCCGAACTGCGTAAAAACGTGCAGGAACTCAACGTACGCTACGAAACGGAACGCGTTAAAAAAGAACTGGCGGAAACTAGTCTAATCGTTTCCGAAACGCGCAATCGTGAGCGATTATGGCTGTTTAGCGGGGTAGTTAGTTTATTGATAGTCAGTTTGTTAGCCACTTTTTCGGTGATGCGACAACGGAGGCGTAGTTTACAAATTGAAAAGCGTAAAGTGGAATTGGAATACGGCTTGCTACGTGCGCAAATGAATCCGCATTTTGTGTTTAATTCCCTCAATTCCATCCAAGGTTATTTTGCTGGAAATCGCTTTGCGGCGGGTAATGAATTTTTAGGAAAATTTAGTCAACTCATCCGCCGCGTCCTTGACCAATCCACAACGCCCGAAGTGCCACTGAGCGAAGAATTGGAAACGCTGAGTTTGTATTTGGAATTAGAAAAATTGCGGATGGAAGAGCAGTTGAATTATGAATTTCAGGTTGATCCTGATTTGGAAATTGATTTAATTAATGTCCCGCCACTGATTTTACAACCTTTTGTAGAAAACGCGATATGGCACGGCATTGCGCCTAAGGAAGCAACTGGGCAAATTGAAATTTCATTGAAAACCAACACCGCTGAAACCCTACTTTATGCTACGATAACCGACGACGGCATTGGTTTGCCAACATCTAAAAATAATGGCGAACACCAATCCAAAGGCATTCAAATTACGCGCGAGCGATTGGGTGCAGGTAGTTTGGTGAAAGTGGCAAATCGGATGGATGGAAAAGGGGTGAAAGTGGAGTTGGTGATTCCAATTTAACGTCCGCTGTCTTCCCGACAGCGCACGTTTTTAATGTAAAACCGCAGAATGTAAAATGTAAAATGTAAAAGTTGCATGACTTACACTTCTAGCGTGTACGTTATTCATCACTTTCATTTTAATCGAACAACGAACTCCAAATTAAAATTCGTACTCCCACTTTTACATTTTAAATTTCGCGTTTTACCCCGAAATTCTTCGGGGCGGGCTATTTTACATTAAAAAAAATACCATGATTCGCACCATCATCATCGACGACGAACCCGCTGCACGCAACACCTTACGCGAGTTACTGACGCAACTGAATTTGCCCATCGAAATCGTCGGCGAAGCGGGTAATATCCAACAAGGTAAACAGCTGGTCGAGCAGCACGAGCCTGATTTGCTGTTTTTGGATGTGCAGCTGAAAGAAGGAACGGGTTTTCATTTGCTACAACGCTTATCCAAAAACTTAGAAACGGAAGTCATATTTGTTACCGCGTATGATAAATACGCGATTCGTGCGTTCCAAATGGCAGCTTTTGGGTATTTGCTTAAGCCACTGCAAGTCAAGGAATTACGTGGCGTAATTGAACGTTTTCAGCAGCGGCAGCAGCAACTAGCAGCTACGACGCGCCGCGAAATTTTGATGAATAATGAAGTAGCGGGCGACCGCAAAAAAATCGTCATCAAAAACGTACACGGTTTTCGGATCGTCAATTTAGACGAGGTGATTTATCTGCGAGGTGAAGTAAATTATACACGTTTTATCTTAAAAAATGGTGAGCAGATTATGGTGAGTCGCACCTTACGCGAATACGATAACTTGCTGTCTGATTTGGGCTTCTTGCGCATTCATCAGTCGTTTTTAATTAATTTGACAGAAGTCGTGGAATACCTGCGTGGCGATGGCGGCACGGCGATTATGTCGAATGGTGATGAACTGCAAGTATCGCGGCGGCGGAAGACGGAGTTTATTGGGAAGTTTTTGGGGGTTTAGATTAGTTGTTTTTACGCGCTGACTTCCGCAATTGTCGCCACCGCTTTTTATCCAGTTTATACTGCTCCAAAATCCCGCGTTGTTTATAAAATTTCTTTTTGGTAAAGTGCAGTTTAAACTGATTTTCGCCGTTTTCATCCGAAGTCACTTCCGCGTGGATTTTTAATGGATGGGCATGATAACCTGCTTTCTTTGGGAGTTCGTTAATATCGTTAAAAAAGAGGTGGAAGAAAGGCAATGAAACCCACATATTGGTATCGTCGCCATAACTTAAACGCCCTTCTAGAAAGAGTTGAAAAGCATTGGAATGTACTTCCGTTAACGGGAAAAATATGCGATCTCCTGCAATCTGGAATGTACCACCAATGGGCGCAAAACGCAGATTCTGAAAGCGTTTTTTCATTCTCACCTTGGCGGCTAATTTTTCCAATGGGTCAAAACCAACGACTTGTAGATTACGCAAATCAAAATTCAATGCGCCCGCATTGTCGCTAGGAATGAGTCCAGTACCGTCCGCGTTGACGCTACCCGAAAAATGTAGATCCATTTGTAGTTTTCCATTCAGACTATCTAACGTTTGCAGCGAAGGCAGAGAAAGATAATTGAAGCCAGACAGTAGCTTACCAATATTCAGACTATCTGCTTTTATTTCAGTAGTAAACGGCGTATGCGTATTAGATTGTAGGTCAAATTTGCCTTGCATTTGCACCGCACCATCCGAAAATTGGAAACCCGTTTTTTCTAATATTATTTGATTATTAGCATCCATCAAAATGCCCGAGGTCAGTTGTTCTAAGACGATTTTATCGGAATAAATCAGCGTATCTACTTGCACATCCACGTGTGGATGGAAACGCAGAAATAGATTGCGAACGGTGTTTTTACCTGCGGATTTTTTGGATTGTGCGGGCTGATTTTGTAACGTATCAGTAGGAATCGAAGTGGCGATTAATTCTTGAAAATTACCCCAGCTGAGTTTTTTAGAAAAGACATTCACATTAGTGGCAATCGGATGATTCGTCTCACCGATCATTAGTTCCGTGAGCGGATGAATGTTTCCGACAAAGTTGAGCGGCTGGTATAAAGAGTCCGATTGTAACGCAAATTTAAACGCGGCACTATCGCGTTGGACGTCCAATTGCAAGCGCGGAATTGGGAAAATAACCTCACTTGGCGTGTAATAAATCTGACTATTATCAATCTGCAAATCGACCTTCGATTCGGCTAATAATTCTTTAAAATCGTATAAGTCGCCCGCATAATCTAATTGGGTTTTAAAACGCCCATTTTGAAAAATAAAATCCTCGGTCTGAAACAGATCATTGAAATAGCGCGGCGAACCTGCCAAATTCACTTTTGTCCGCGTGATGGGTTGATTCTTAGGATTAAAATCGGTATCATAACGAGAAGAAGTATAGTGAATATCGCCCACCAAATCAGCATCGCCCAGAAAAGCAAACTGAACTTGTCCCGCTGAACTATTTGGCGAAAGCCCTTGTAAATCATCCATGATTCCACGGTGTTCTACTTGCAAACTTATCTTAGATAGTGGCGTTTCTAATTCTTTTAATAGATTGATATTCAGATAGTTAAGTTGTGGAAGTAGCGTAGCTAAATCGAGTTCGTTGATATCTAAACCAAATTGAAAAGGCGTCAAGTTTTGCTGACTGATATCCATTCTGGCAGACATCGTCACCGAACCATCGAGGTAGCGGAAACTCGTTTTTTCTAAAACCATGCTATCTGGTCGCACGAAATGTGCGCCCGTTTGGAACGCATGCAATTGTAACTTATCGAAGTAATCAATAGTATCAATTTCGATAGTTAAAATAGGCTGTAGCCGATTGTGTAAACCGCTCAAGGTGCGTTTAAGCGACTGCTTTTTTTGGCTTTCATTGCTGACTAAAACTGCTTGTTTAGGTTGTGGTTTTTCGCCGAACATATCCACAAAATCTGTCCAGCCAACGCGGTCGGCGCGGAGGTGGATTTCGCTGGGCGCAGCTTCGTTTATGTCAGGCAACAGGAGTGCGGTCAAATTCTGTACGCCGCCCGTCATGGTGTAAGTGTGCTGGGGATTAGCGGTACTTCCCACAATGTAAAAACTGGCTTGATCCGCCCCTTTTCGTAATTGTACCGTGGAGAAAGGAAAAGTCGCATCGGCAGGAATGAAGTGTACCGCGAGATCCTGCATTTCTAACTGCGCAGTAGAATTGCGTACGATCTCTTCGTAGTCTTGGAGCGAGCCATTAATACGGCTTTTTAACTTGAATTTTCCATCCTGAAATAGCAAATCTTTTGCTTCCAGCCACTGACTTACACTTTCTACCTTACCCGTAATATTGGCTATCGCTTTTAGCCTAATATTTCCATCCTGCGTTTTTAGCATGCTGAGCGTATCGCTCTTTATTTTAAAGTCCTGATATCCACCATTTAAGTCACTGATTTCCAATCGCCAGCGTTGGCGAGCTTCGTCTCTTGCACGTTCGTCTTGATAAATACGGTTGACAAATTTCCCATCTAGCGACATATTTTGATAAGCGAAATCGTGAACGGCGATGTCGTGATTTTTCAATTTGAATAATACAGTCACGATCGGATGATCGTTGGGTTGGAAAGCAGTTTCGATGGTCGTTTTTGAATAAAATGGTTGCTCGACGTGGTAAGGCGCGATTTGTTGCCGTAGCGTATCGGGTAGTAGGGGAAGCGCTTTCGCTAAACGAGTATCGGCGTTTTCAAAAGTGATGGCGGTAATATTCTCTTCTCTAATCTTCGTTAAAACACTGAGGTCAAAACACTGGTCATCAACCCCTAGAGGAAAGGGCAAAATTTCTAAATTCCCATCTTTATATTCAATCTCACAACTACCAAATAGCCATGTATCGGGTGCATAGACACCATTTTTAACGTTAAATCCCAGCTGTTTGCTAAAAATAGAAAAGTCCGTTTGCGCCCGCAAATGCTGATCTTTAATATTCAAATTCGCATGCAGCGAGTCAATGATTGCATGAATATGGCTGTTGTTCATTTCATTGACCAACTCAAAATTAATCTCTTTAAAAAGAACCTGTGTTTCTTCCGTTTCAACGCGTAACTTATACGCCCTCTTTTTCGATTCGGGAGAGGTTTTTCTTTTAATTAAACTCAGCAAATTACTATAACCCGTCGAGTCGCGGTAGAAGTCGATGTTACCATTAGTCAGAGCAATCGTATCAATAGAAATCAAAGTCTGATGCAGCGGATCGTCCCACCAATCTTGAAAAGAAAGTGCAATTCGGAGTCGCGCTAATTCAATCACCCGATGATCATCCGATCGCTTATCGGGATGATAGATTTGTAAACTATCTAAAGTGAAACCTGCTTGCGGGAAAGTGCTAAATAATTGAAAATCAGCTTGTTGAAAAGAAAATGCGCCGCCATTGAGTAAGGTGACATTCTCAAATTCCTTATGTTCATCCGTTTGTAAATAGTAGATAAAACTGCCCCAAACCACGACCAAAATCAGCGCCAATAGCAAAATACCCAGCAGCAGCCACTTAGCGAATTTACCTAAGCGACGCCAGAAATTAGAGTTAGATGGCTGATTTGACATTTAGTGATAAATGGTGAAAAAAGTTTTCTCGTTACGGGCGTGTTTTTCGTAGAACAAAAGGGTAAGTTGTGTTTGTTTAGTGGTGGGTGTAGAATTGTAAAGTTAAGATAAAAAGTTCGGACGTTCTTGCTTTTAATTCAATGTTTCAATCTTTGTTTTCAATTCCTTTAGGCTTAGAAATTGAAAGGGCCCTAATTCAGAAATTTCTTTTTGAACAATTGATTCAGTGATTGAATATAGTGCGCCTTTATTTTCTGTATCATACTTTATGGCAATTATTTTTATCGGCTCCTTAACAGGGATGTTAGAAAAGTAGATTTTACCATCTTTTCGATAAGGAGTGATTACCGTATCATAATTTTGAAATAAAATTTTCACAATAGCATCTTTATCTGCATTTACATATAAGTCAATCTTTGGCGCATCAAATTCAATAAAAATATCACAGTTTATCCAACCTAGTTTTGCAATAGAAAGCTGATAAAACGTACTCGCATTTTCATACTCTTTATTTTCATAGAAGGCAATGTCAATCACCCCATTCATATCAGTTACATCTCCTTCTCGGTAAAATGGTTTGATAAAGGGAATTTGATTTAGATTATTTTCAATTTGACTCTTTCGTTTGTCAGAAATATTACCATCGACTTGATACACTTCCAAGTCTCCGTCATCAAATAAGATCCAGTAAATTCTGATATAATCATTCAATAGTTTTTCTTGTTCTTTTTCAGAAAAACTAAGGACTTCTTTTAATATAGAATGTCCCTCTTTGTAATTTTTAAAAGCGGCATTTTTGTTATCTAAATCTCAGCGGTTCGCACTCTAATTTAACATATATGACAATAGAGGAAAAAGGAGCGTTTTTCGATACTTTTAGACACTTTTTTACCTCTAAAATTGGCTTTACATTGTCAATAGTTACTTCAAATAGCATTCAATTTTAATTTA
>JBGCES010000797.1:0-7300 GCA_045106545.1 Saprospiraceae bacterium | reverse complement strand
GTAGGGTAGCGCTGAGAATAGTTGCCGACTGACTCTTTTACGTTTTTTTCAAATAACCATTTAAGTGAATTTGGAGCGAATCAGCTCTTTTATATTGACAAACCGTCTATGGACGGGAGAAATTTCAGGTTTTAATTTAATTGTTTACAGAAATCGTACTAATTGATTTTTTAATAAATTTTCCCTTTTCGAGTGTGTTGGGTTTTAGGCTCTTATCCAAAAAGATTCAAAAAAAGAACGGCAGCACATTTGAAAAATACTATACAAATAACAGTCTGGTGAAATTTACGCTGCCGTTCACTATTCCCTTTAATTACCACAAGTTTTTTTTGACTAAGAACTCTCTAAATACACCTGCAAGATAGGGGAGGATTAGCTCCATGTCAAGCTGCTTTTGACGAACTGCCCTGATTGCTATTTGAATGAACCGATATTCTACTTTAAGGACTCTAACAAATTGAAGAGGTCTGAACTAAGAGGTTATAAAACCTATTAATTGGCAGCTTTTTTAGTTCGGAATTCTAATATTCAAGGGCAATTTGCTTAGGTCTGGAGTGGGATATTTAATTTTCTTCCTAACTTAGTCCCCACATGATTAGAGGGTTATACATCTATCTATTTTTACAATTCTTCATAATTGGGTTAACTGCCCAGAGTGATAATTTCATTTTCCAACGCTACACGCAGGAGAATGGGTTGCCGAGTAATGCCATTTATTCATTGGTTCAGGACAGTAGTGGATTCTTATGGATCGGAACGGATAAGGGGTTGTGTCGTTACGACGGATACAATTTTCAAGAAGTCAATGTTAGTTCTAATGATATTACTTATGGCTACAAATCGCCCAAAGTAACGGACGTATTTATTGACAAAGTAGGAGATGTACGTTTCCGTAACGGTGATTTTCACTACGTTTATGATAAAGTAAATCAGCCAACCGTAGATTTGAACTTACGTATTGGTCGTAACGAAGAACGCAAACGGAACACTCTGCAAATCAAAACTAGCCGTAACGGAGAGGTTTGGCTATTTGACTATAGCGGAAAATTGAGTCGCTATAATTTACAAGATCGCACTTTTGCCGATTTCCAGACGAGTGATGCGATGCACTTCAAATCGTTATCTAAAGTTTCCATTCGTTATTTGGATCGCAGTGGAAATATTTGGGTCGTAGATGATTTTGATAATTTATACAAAGGTAGTTTCAATAATTATGGCGGCTTGGATTGGTTGCTAGTAACAGGAGATGATGAGTTGCAACGTTATCAGTTCGCAGAAGACGAAAGTGGTAATTTATATGCTTATCGTTCGCAAATTTTAAAATATAATCCAACGACCAATCGCTTTGAAACGCTATTGAATAACGAGCAAATTCGAGCACAGGAAATTAACTTAGTCAAATCATTAGTCGTTAACGAAAATCAGTTTTTTATCGTAGGCTATGACGATCAGGTGTTGCTTTATAATCAACGCACCCGCGATTTTCAAGTTATCGTAGATGATCTAAGTACACCCATTCAAGCGATGATTTATACCCAAACAGGTACGCTTTGGTTAGGTACGGCGGATGGTTTGGTAGAATTGAGTCAACGCTTTGCTTGGAAATATTTGCTACACAATAGTAACTCCCGTACTTCGGGCAGACAGGAAGTAACCGCCATAACGGTAGATAAAAAAGGATATACTTGGCTAGGTACTAAAAGCGAATCGCTATATCGAATAGATCGAAGAGGGCGAATTGATGGCTACTATTTTGGCGTACCCGTAGAATCACTGGCAGAAGACAAGCGAGGGAATTTGTGGGCGAGTAGTGGCAATTTGAGTAAGCGTTCTTTGTATCAGTATCAACGACGACCTGATACTTTTGCGGTAGTTGTTCCCGATACGCAAGTGGTCGCAAATGAACGATTTAATTTCCGTTCACTCACCATCGATCAAAATGACGAAATTATTAGCGGCGGACGCGGACGGTTTGCTACTTACGATCCGACTAATGAGAACTTCAAGATTATACCATTAGATAGTTGTGCTGCCTTGAGTTTTCCATTGAATTTTTCGGAAATTAATCCCATCATTCAAGATCGATTTGGTGATTATTGGTTGGGTGTGAATGGTACAAACTCACTCTTGTATCGTTACCAACCAATAACGGGACAATTTGACTGTTTTGAAATTTTTGCTAAAACGGCACTAAACGAGGATATTTATTCCATCGTCGAAACGGGAACGTCAACCCTATGGATTGGAACTTCCAATGGTTTATTTGAATTTGATAAACTCACCCAGCGTATTCTCAACAAATACACGACAGCTCAAGGTTTACCAACCAATAATATTTGCTCAATTCTAAAAGATGCTTCCGAGGACTTGTGGATGAGTACTCGGCGAGGGCTGACTTATTTTGATTTGGCTACCCGTGAGATTAGCAATTTTAGTTATTCCGAAAAATTAGAAATAGAAACCTTTTATCATCAGACCGCTTATCGTCATTCAAATACGGGAGATCTGTTTTTTGGTGGCAATAACGGAGTAGTGCAATTTCATCCAGATAGCTTATTGAATTTTATTGAAAATACGACGCTACCCAAAGTTATTATTTCAGATGTTGGTGTATTGGGTGAACCCGTTCGCCGCGATGTACCTGTTTATGAGAAAGATAGCTTACTACTAGAACGTGGCGAAAATTATCTCGATTTTACCTATTTCGTCCCCTTACCGGGAAACATTAATTGTACTTATCGACATCGACTTACGGGCTTTGAGAAAGATTGGATGTATCACGCTGAAGCCAAGCCAGTAAGTTATAGCGATTTGCCACCTGGAACATATCAGTTTGAAGTGCAAACGCAAAGTTTTAATAATGATTGGGAGCAAAATAGTCGCGAACTAACCATTGTCATTCCGCCTTATTTTTGGCAGACGTTTTGGTTCAAATTAATTTTAGGCGCTTTCATTTTTTCTACGATTGCATTAGCGATTTATTTGCGAATTCGTTTTTATAAACTAGAAAGTGAAGCGCAAGAAAAAGAAAATCAGCGCAAAACGGCGATGCTACAAGCACTGAGTTCGCAAATGAATCCGCATTTTTTATACAATTCGCTTAATTCAATTAATAACTTTATCGCAAGTAAAGATCCACGGCGAGCTAACGAATATTTGGGTGATTTTGCTACGCTGATGCGCATGATTTTGAATCATTCCAAGATGGAAAAAATTTCGCTGACAAAGGAATTGGAGTGTCTAGAATTATATTTAAAACTAGAACACCTACGTGCGGCGCATAAATTTGATTTTTCTATCAACGTCGATAATTCGATTGATACGGGTAAAGTTTTCGTTCCGCCCATGGTCGTGCAGCCCTTTGTTGAAAATGCGATTTGGCATGGATTACACCATAAGGAAGTAAAAGGGCATCTGGATTTAAATATCAATCGAGAAGGAAAACAAGTAGTTTGTCAAGTGATTGACGACGGAATTGGTATTAAAAAAGCACAGGAAATGCAACGCGAGAGTAAATATAAATCTACGGGGATTGAAAATGTCCGCGAGCGTTTACGTATCTTGAATAATATTAAAAACGATGGATTAAAGGTGGAAGTTAAAGAACGGGTAACAGGAGGCGTAATGGTAGAAATTGTCTTGGCGGCAATTGATTAGCTGGAGGACAGACATTCTTGTCTGTTTAATCGCTCATATTATAAAATTACGACAGACAGGAATGTCTGTCCTCCAATTAAAAACTATGTTAAAAACGGTCATTGTCGAAGATGAACGCCCCAATCAGGAAGTATTGATGAACTACCTCGAAGCCTATTGTCCAGCGGTCGAAGTAGTAGATGTAGCAAGTACGATGCAGCAAGGCATCGATAAAATAACGGAACATCAACCCGATTTGATTTTTTTGGATATAAAATTAGATGCAGGCAATAGCGGATTTGATTTATTAGAAAAAATAGAAAATATCAATTTCCAAATCATTTTCGTCACCGCTTATGATGAATACATCAAAAAGGCATTGAATGAAACGGAGGCGTTGTACTACATTACTAAGCCAATTAAGATTTCTGAACTGGAAACTGCAGTGGAGAGAGCGGAGTCGAAAATTCAAGAATTAGGACAAACAGAGGATGAGGAAGAAGGTGAACCTGATATTACTTCCGATAGATTAAAAGAGCTACTTCGGCAGATTAACCCCGAACGTAAGATTGCGATTCCAATTGATAAA
Source organism: Saprospiraceae bacterium (assembly GCA_045106545.1). Classification (GTDB taxonomy): domain Bacteria; phylum Bacteroidota; class Bacteroidia; order Chitinophagales; family Saprospiraceae; genus JBGCES01. The sequence goes on along the minus strand of JBGCES010000797.1, from coordinate 3,075 downwards.
GGCTTGGAATTTGTAACAGTAACAGATATTATTCGGATTGAGGCACTAGGAAATTTTGTCCAAGTTCACTTGCCTGATCGTAAAAAATTGACTGTTTATCAAAACCTGACGCATTACGAAAAAGAACTAGAGAACGCTCAGTTTATGCGCGTTCACCGTTCGCACGTTGTAAATTTACGTGAAGTGAAAAGTTTTCAGAATCGGGGTAAGGCAGGAACAATTTTTCTAAACGATAGCTCGGAGATTCAGATCTCTGCTGGTAATAAAAAAGAATTTTTACAGCGTTTACAGGACTTGTATTGATGAAAATCGAGTTTAATTAAGCAACTTTTCTAATATATTCACTTATCAAACTAAACATGAAATTTACCATCTACACTTTACTTATTATATTCTTAGCCTCTTGTGGCACACCTGAAAAAGACTACGCAGGCATGGCGGATGATCTCTGCAAATGCATGACGCCACTTTCTGATTTGTACGATCAGGTTATGGAAGCTACGGAAAAACAAGATACTGCAGCTGTTGAATTATTGGCAGATAAGTTTGCCCAATTATCTGAAGACGGCGAAGACTGTGCGGCTAAACTAGAAGAAAAGTATGGTGACTTTGTAGGGGAAGAAGAAGCAAAAGCAAAAGCTGCTTTGGAGCAAAAATGCCCTAAAATCGCTAAAATGATGGGACAAGGAGCAGAATAACAGTTGTTGTGCGAATAAAAAGTTATTTTTTTTGAAAATGGACTTTTGTAAAGCAAGTGGCGATTATAGTAATTCTTTTACTACTTTGATGTTAATTACCCAACATTTTGAAAACCAAAAGCGGACTCGTTAGTTAGGAGGGCGATATTATTAATTTCAATAGTCACCTTACTAAAAAAAATTGTACGAGTTATGCAAATTAAAAATTTAAGCTTTTTATATGTAGCCCTGATGGCTTTCGGAATGGCATTCACTTTTACTGCCTGTGATGATGATGAACCAATGGAAGAAGTAATTCCAACTACTGATTTGACGATTACTACTAATCTAGCTAATGACGATAACTTTAGCATTTTAGTTTCTGCTTTAGAAAGAACGGGCTTAGATGATGTGTTGGATCAAACTGGTCCATTTACTTTGTTTGCACCGACTGATGCTGCTTTCACCGCTTCAGGTATTGATTTAGCTGCGGTTGCTGATGCTGATTTAGCTGAAATTTTGTTGTACCATGTTTTAGGTGCTTCGGTTGCTTCTACTGATTTAGCAGAAGGTCAAACTTACGCTACGACTGCAAGCACGAATTCACCTGACGGTAGCCAATTGAGTATTTTAGTAGAGCGCAGCGGTTCTACTGTAACTTTAAATGGTGATATTTCCGTAACGGAAGCTGACTTGAATGCACAGAATGGTATTATTCATACGGTAGATAAAGTCATCTTACCGATTAGCGTAGTAGATGCAGCGGTAGATAATTCTGCATTTACTGAATTGGTAGGCGCTTTGGGTGCAGCTTCTGGTGGATTAGTTGACGTATTAAGCGGCGACGGTCCTTTTACGGTATTCGCACCAGTTAATGCTGCTTTTGAAGAAATTGCAAGCACGACTGCTACTTTATCTGCCGATCAATTACGCGATGTATTATTGTACCACGTAGTGGCAGGAAATGTTCGTTCTTCTGCTTTAAGCGATGGCATGATGGTTACCACTGTAAACGGCGACACATTTGTTATCAATATCGCAGGCGATGCGGTAACGATTACGGATGCAGGTGGCGGAGAATCTACGGTTGTTTTGACGGATGTACAAACGACCAATGGTGTAGTACATGTATTGAATAAAGTTATCATTCCTACTTTGTAAAATGCAGATTAGGTTTCAATAAAAAAGGTTAGCTGTCCGGTTGGATGGCTAACCTTTTTTAATATAAAATGTAAAACTCAAAATGAAAAATGTAAAAGTGGTACTCCCCGCTTCGTGCTGTAACGTTTCAAACCACTTTCATACGTGTTTAGTGTACTTTTGCATTTTATATTGAAAAACTACTCTGCGGTACAACACGCTCCACTTTTAGATCTAGAACGAATCAACTATTACTTACTTTCTCTTATCTCTTTCCCTTTTTCCTAAATTTATCCAGTCGCTACCGCTTGCATTAATAACGCACAAATCAACGCTCCGTAAGTTCCTAACGCATATCCTAAAACCGCCATTAAAACGCCTACTGGAGCCAGCGAAGGACTGAATGCCGAAGCTACAATCGGTGCAGAAGCTGCGCCACCTACATTTGCCTGACTACCGACTGCCACAAAGAAAAACGGTGCTTTAATAAAGTAAGCTGTAATTAATAAAATAGAAACGTGAACGAGCATCCAAATAATTCCTACTGCAAATAATCCTAAATTATTAGCCACATCCGCCAAGTTCATTTTCATTCCAATCGTAGCGACCAAAATGTAAATGAAAATACTTCCCCAACGCGATGCGCCAATGCCTTCCAATTTGCGAAAGCGGGTAAACGAAATTCCTAAACCAATAGTAGTTACAATCACAATCAACCAAAAGAAACCTGACATTAATGAGTTTAGGCGCAGCGCGTCTAGTGTTTTACTAAAACTTTTCATAATCGGAACAATCATATCCGAACCCCAATGCGCTAAAGCAACGCCACCAAAAGCGACAGCAAGCATTACAAAAACTTCTGTTGTTGTCGGAATTTTTGCTACTTGCGCACTATATTTTTCTACGCGATTTTTTAAATCTTCAATGGCTGAGTTATTTGCTTTTAATTTTGCATCAATTCGATCCGAAATATTTGCACCGTAAAGTAAAAAGCCCATCCAAATATTAGCGACAACGACATCTACCACAATCATCGATGCAAAAATGCGATCTTGTACTTCAAAGATTTCTTTCATCGCGGTCTGGTTCGCTCCTCCACCAATCCAACTACCTGCTACCGTAGAAAGTCCGCGCCAAATTTCATCAGGCGAAGCATTACTTACCAGCTCTGGCGCAACGTACAATACGATTAATAACGCAATTGGACCACCAATCACAATACCCAACGTAGCTGCCAAAAACATAATAATTGCCTTTG